>DATICC010000049.1:0-3090 GCA_035457045.1 Woeseiaceae bacterium
GATTTGCGGTGGCAGGAATTTCGTTGAATGTGAGTCTGTTCCGTCTGTATTGCAGAGTCGGGCCTTAAGGGTCGCGATCAAATTGAGATCATTGTCCCGGCAATTCCGTGTTTTTAGGTATCATCGTTGCTTCGTTACGGGAGCCGACCAATTATGAATTTTCTACGCCAGCCTTTGCGCATGCTCATCCTTGCAACCCTGGCCGCGGCTTGCGGCGGCGGTGACAAGGCATCTGTCACCACAGCAGAGACGCCGTCTGCCAAACCGACTGCCGCAACGCCGGCTCCGCGATACGATGCGGAAGCTTTTTTCACCACGACGTCGTATGCACTGGCCTCCGGCTATGCATGGTCGCCTGATGATACGGCGCTACTGGTCAGTTCTGACCATACCGGAATCTTCAATGTTTATGCGCTTGCCGCTGCAGATGGCGCGAAGACGCCCTTGACCTCCTCGACAACGGACTCGACCTTTGCGGTGTCCTGGTTCCCTGACGATGCACGGGTGCTGTTCAGCGCGGACCAGGGCGGCAACGAACTCGATCACCTGTACGTGCGCGAGCTCTCCGGTGAAACGCGCGACCTCACGCCGGGCGACAATCTCAAGTCCGAGTTTCTCGGCTGGTCGGGGGATGGCGAGTTCTTCTTTGCCTACACCAACGAGCGCGATGCGCAGGCCTTCGATGTGTATAGGTATTCAGCGAAGGACTACGCCAGAACGATGATTTTCGAGAACACAGACGCTTTCGATATTGCGGCCGTTTCCCCGGATGGAAGCGCCATCGCGATGGTCAAACCGCGAACCAGCGCCGATTCGGACGTTTACGTGCTGGATACCACTGCGAACGATTCGGTGCCGCAACTCGTTACCGCGCACGAAGGCAACGTTTCGCACGGCGTGTACGCGTTCACCCGCGACAGCAAGAAGCTCGTGTACTCGACCAACGAACACGGCGAATTCGACCAGGCCTGGAGTTACGATCTTGGGAGCGGCGAGAAGGCGCCGCTCGTTTCTGCCGACTGGGACGTAATGTTCGTCTCTTTCTCGCAGTCCGGCCGCTACCGTGTCTCGGCGACGAACGATGACGCGCGCACGGTCATCCGTATACTCGACAACAATACCGGCAAGGAACTGGAACTGCCCGGCCTGCCGCCCGGCGATCTTGCACAGATCCGGTTCTCCAGGGCCGAGGATCGGCTAGCACTGATGCTGAGCTCCGATACTTCGCCGAACGACGTTTACACCGTGGATCTTGTGGCCGGGAAGAGCAACCGTTTGACGACGGCCCTGAATCCCGCGATCGACGAAGCACACCTGGTTGCGTCCGAGGTCGTGCGTTACAGGAGTTACGACGGCATGGAAATTCCGTCAGTTCTGTACCGTCCGACGGGCTCGTCCGCAACGCACAAGGTGCCGGCGCTGGTGTGGGTCCATGGCGGTCCCGGCGGGCAAAGCCGCACTGGCTATTCGGCGACCATTCAACACCTCCTGAATCACGGTTACGCGGTTCTCGCGGCCAACAACCGCGGCTCCTCCGGCTATGGCAAGACTTTCTTTCATCTCGATGACAAGAAGCACGGTGAGGTCGATCTGCAGGATATCGTGCACGCAAAGGCGTATCTCTCCTCGCTCGAGTGGGTGGACGGCGAACGTATCGGCATCATCGGCGGGTCCTACGGCGGCTACATGGTCGGTGCCGCCCTGGCCTTCGAACCGGAGGTCTTCGATGTCGGCATCAATATCTTCGGCGTGATGAACTGGGTGCGCACACTCACCAGCATTCCACCGTGGTGGGAATCGTTCAAGGAAGCGCTTTACGATGAGATGGGCGATCCGGCAACCGACGGCGAACGCCACCGCCGCATCTCACCGTTGTTTCATGCGCAGAACATCACCAAACCGTTATTGGTAGTGCAGGGCGCGAACGATCCGCGCGTACTCCAGGTGGAGAGCGACGAGATCGTCGCCGCGGTGCAGGCCAACAAGGTTCCGGTGGAGTACGTACTGTTCGCCGACGAAGGCCACGGTTTCACCAAGCGCGAGAACCGGATCAAGGCATCGGAAGCCTACGTCGCATTCCTGGACAAGTATTTGAAGGTGCAGTAGGAGCATGCCTCACGATAAACGGACGTTCTTTCGGGCGTTCCTGCGCTCACCGCAGGTGGTGGCGTCCGTGATTCCAAGTTCGTCGTTTGTCGAGCGGCGTGTGGTGCATGCGGCCGATGTGACCAGGGCGGGCGTTGCGGTTGAACTTGGCGGCGGCGTCGGCGGCATCACGAGGTCACTGCTGCACACAATGGGACCACAGGCGCGCCTGCTCGTGATGGAACGTACCGACAGGTTTGTCGAGGTCCTGAAACGCATCGACGACAGTCGCCTCGAGATTGTGCATGGTTGCGCGAGCACTATCGTCGCCCAGCTAGCGCGTCGCAATCTCCCTGCAGCGGACGCGGTAGTCTCCGGCATCCCGTTTTCGACCATGCCGAATGCGCTGGGAGCAGAGATTATCGCTGCTGTGTACGACGCACTCGCGCCGGGAGGCCGGTTCGTTGCCTACCAGCTTTCCGACCGCGTTGTGCGCTATGCCCGGCCGTTGCTCGGTGAACCAGCGATCGAGTACGAATTTCGCAACGTCCCGCCGCTCCGGGTTTTCACCTGGCAAAAGGCCGGCGGCCTGCGCAAAACGAATGGTCTATGACCAGGGTCCCCCGGATGTTGCGACGAAGAACCGACAACCGCGCGGGCTGTACCGGCATGACATTTCTCGTGCTACTGCTCTCGGTGTCGCCGTCGCCAGCCGTCCGCGCGGATACCGACGGAAACGGGGGACAAGCGGCAATCGACGCATGGCGAGAGGATCATGAGAGGGAAATAATAAAGGATTTCATATCTTTGCTGGCTATTCCTAATGTGGCATCGGACCTGCGCCACATGGAGCAAAACGCCGCCCACATCGTCGGATTGCTGGAACAGCGCGGCTTCGAGACCCGCGTCCTCGTGGAAGGCGGTGCCCCCTACGTGTACGCGGAGTTACCCGCTGCAGGCGCGTCAGAAACTGTCCTGATCTACGCACATTTCGACGGCCAGCCT
>DATICC010000050.1:0-4052 GCA_035457045.1 Woeseiaceae bacterium
GGTAGTCCTGCTCGATGAAAAAGGCGAGCACACCGGCAGCCGGGAATTTGCATCGCGTCTCGAGGCCTGGCTGGCGGACGGTCGCGATCTCTGTTTCATAATCGGCGGTCCGGACGGCGTCGGGACGCAGCTTCGCAGCCGGGCCAATTTCTGCTGGTCGTTATCGCGACTGACACTGCCGCACGGATTGGCCCGCGTGCTGTTCGCCGAGCAACTGTATCGTGCCTGGACCATCAGCAGGGGCCATCCCTACCATCGTGAATAAGCTCAGATTGCATCTGGCATCCGGATCGCCGAGGCGCCGCGAGATACTCGACGCACTCGGTTTGCCGTACAGCTGGTCCGCGACCGATATCGACGAGACACCGCTGGCGGGCGAAACCGCGGAGCGCATGGTGCTGCGGCTTGCTGCGGCCAAAGCGCGTGCGGCAACGGGCCAGCCATCGACGGTTGTCCTGGCAGCCGATACGGCGGTCGTGCTCGATTCGCAAATGCTCGGCAAACCTGCAGGCCTTGATGAGGCCATGGACATGCTGGCCCGCCTGTCGGGGCGTACGCACCTGGTCCTCACCGGCGTGACTGTGCTCGCGCCTGGCGAGGAACAGACCGCAATGTCCCGCAGCGAGGTGCGTTTCCGCGAAATTTCCGTGGACGAGGCCGCCGTGTATTGCCGCTCCGGTGAATTTCGCGGTAAAGCGGGAGGTTACGGGATCCAGGGACTGGCCGGAGTTTTCGTCGAGTCAATTTCCGGCAGCTATACCGGGGTCGTCGGCCTGCCGGTATTCGAAACGGCCGAACTGCTGCGCGCGGCCGGCATCGACGTGCTGCGCCTGACGAACCTCGCGGGGCACTCGCCGTGACAGATGAGACACCGCGGGAAGAAATCCTGATTAACGTCACGCCGCGCGAAATTCGCGCCGCGCTGCTCGAGAACGGCGTGCTCCAGGAAGTGCATATCGAACGCGAAGCGCGACGCGGGCTGATCAGCAATATCTACAAGGGCAACGTCACCCGCGTATTGCCCGGGATGCAGGCTGCCTTCGTCGACATCGGGCTTGACCGCACTGCTTTCCTGCACGTGTCGGATATCGTACGCAACCCCGAACCGGACGACGGTGCCGAGCCCGCGGAGCTGCCGGATATTCGCGAGCTGGTGCGCGAGGGTGACGAGATCCTCGTGCAGGTCGTCAAGGATCCATTGGGAACCAAAGGGGCACGACTGACCACGTTCATCACCCTGCCGTCGCGCTTCCTGGTTTACCTCCCGGCGGGCAGCGGCATCGGCATTTCCTCGCGCATCGAGGATGAAACGGAACGCCACCGGTTGCGCGGCCTGCTGGAGGCCTTGCACGGGAAGGCAGCTGGCGGGCTCATCGTGCGCACGGCTGCCGATGGTATCGACGGGCCTTCCCTTGCATCGGATCTCGAGTTCCTGCTGAAGCTCTGGTCGGTCATTCAGCTCGAGTGCAGCAAAGCACCGGCAAGATCACTGGTGCACGAGGACCTGTCCTTGCCAATTCGCATGTTGCGGGACATGGTGAGCAGCGACGTCGAACGGATCCTGGTGGATTCGAAGGAGTATTTCGACAAGATGCAGGCCTTTACCAGGCGCTTTCTGCCGTCGATCGAACCGATGCTCGAGTTGTACACGCGCCGCCGCCCGATTTTCGACCTGCACGGCACGGAAGACGAAATTCGCAAGGCGCTCGAAAGAAATATTCCTTTGAAATCAGGTGGATACTTGATTTTCGACCAGACCGAGGCGATGACCACGATCGATGTCAATACCGGCGGATACGTGGGCTACCGCAACCTGGAGGACACCATCTATCGCACGAATCTCGAGGCCGCGGTCACTATCGCCAGGCAGCTGCGGCTGAGGAACCTGGGCGGCATCATCATCATCGATTTCATCGACATGGAGCAGGTCGAACATCGTGAACGCGTGATGGAGGTCTTTCAGCAATCCATGGCCCGCGATCACGCAAAGCACCAGATAATGCCGGTGTCGGCGCTCGGCCTGGTCGAGATGACCCGGAAACGTACTCGCGAGAGCTTGCAGCACCTACTGTGCGAAGACTGCAGCTACTGCGGCGGCAAGGGCTTCGTGCTGAAGCCGGAAACCGTCTGTTTCGAGATATTTCGCGAGATCATCCGCCAGCAGCGCCAGTTCAGCTTTGAGGAGGTCCTCGTGCTGGCACATCAGAACGTTATCGAATTCCTGCTGGACGAGGACGCGCGGGCGCTTGCGGAAATCGAAGGTCACACCGGCAAGCGCATCCGCCTGCAGCCCGAATCGCTATACCTGCAGGATCAATTTGACGTCGTGCTGGTCTGACCTGTGACTCCACCATGAACAGATTCCTGCAAAGACTGGTAAAGATGGCTGCATACTTTGTGGCGACAGTCATCATTCTGCTGGCAATCGCAGTGGGCCTGTTTCGTCTCATGCTGCCGCGCCTGCCGGAATACCAGGAGCAGATCAAGGGCTGGGCGAGTGCGGCAATCGGCATGCAGGTGGAATTCCTGGACATGGATGCACGCTGGCGACTGCGCGGACCGGAGCTCACCTTTCGGCGTGCCGTGTTGAGTCGCATACCTGGGGATACGCCGCTGCTGCGGGTCGGGGAGGTCAGCGTTGGCGTCAGCCTGATCCGGCTGTTGCGGGACCGGGAGCTGGTTGCCGACCGGGTTCTGATACAGGGCACCGAGGTCTCCGTGGTCCTTGCGGAAGACGGCACGTGGAGCGTGCAGGGTCTGGTACTCGACGACCTGACCGGCGACCCGGCTGCTGCTGCGGGGATGGCAGGTGATATCTCGCTGCTCGGGAGCGATATCCTCGTGCGATATCAGCATCCTGGCCTCGAACAGGTGCTTGCGTTCACTGTCGAGGATCTCGAGGTGCGTCGGGACGGGGCGTTGATCGCGGTCGATGCCAGCATCGATCCGCCGGGTGAGTTCGGCGAGCGTCTCAAGGTCTCGGCCAGCCGGCGCCAGCAGCCGGAATCCGGTGTGTCCTGGCAGTTCTACGTCGAAGGGGCTGCTTTGAGCCTCCCGGCCTGGTCCGCCTTGCAGCCGGTCGGGCTTCCCGGGATCACGTCGGGCATCGCGAACGTCAGCGTGTGGATACAGCGCTCGGACGCGGGTTTGCAAAGCGCAACTGCCAACGTGGTGCTCAGCAATCTTGCGGTTGACGATTCGGATCCCGGATTCGACGCCAGCGGCCGACTGGAATTCACTAGGGCCAACGACGGTTGGCTGCTGGCCGGTAGCGAGTTCAGCCTCGACACCGGCCAGAGCGATGCCTGGCCGAAATCGCAGTGGCAGTTACAGGCGGCCCTGTCCGCGGCGGGTACGACGCGCTCGCTGAGCTTCGCAGCGTCCTACTTGCGGCTGGAGGATCTCGCTGTCCTTGCGCCCTGGTTGCCGGAAGACTTGCAAGCCCGCATGACACAATATGCCGCCGATGGAGTACTGCGCGATTTCGCATTCGCGCAGTCAGGCCTGGATTCTGAATCCCCGGTGTTCGAGCTGTCGACTCGCTTCGAAACCGCCGGCATTGCGCCGGTCGACAAATGGCCGGGATTGCGCGGCTTCAGCGGCAGCCTCAGGGCCGATTCCGCCGGCGGTCGGATCGAGATCGATTCGGAAGGCCTGCTCTTCTCCTTGCCGGCGGAATTGCCAGAGTCCGTCATCCTGGACGACGCGACCGGCACGATCATTTGGCGTCGCAACGCGGACAGCGTAATCATTCTGTCGGACAGCATCCACCTGCGCAACGCCGACCTCAACAGCCAGACCAGTCTGCAGATCAACGCACCCGCGGATGGCAGTTCGTCGACCATAGACCTGGAAAGCGATTGGAGCCTGAACGACATTGGCAGCGTCCGACGGTACCTGCCCATGCAAGCCATCAAGCCGCCGTTGTACCGATGGCTGACTGGTGCACTTGTATCGGGCGGTATTCCGCGCGCAACCACACGCATCGTCGGCCCGCTGCGACTCTTTCCTTTCGAGGACGGGCAGGGAATTTTTCGTATTGACGCGGTGGT
>DATICC010000051.1:0-4697 GCA_035457045.1 Woeseiaceae bacterium
CACGACGGCCCTGAGACTTTCGCAGCCATTGCCGGCAGGTTTGATTGGCGCCGCAGCAGCACCTGCGCATTGCACGGCGGCGAATACGAACAGCAACCACGTAACGGTTTTGCCAGCCATAAAACACTCCTTTGTTTCGGCCTCATGAGAGTTGTGGCCAGCTTCTGCCAGCGCAGCACCGCGCGAAAGAGGTGTTTCCGGGCGAAGCGCGCGGAAATGCAGTGCGGACCGCAACGCACGCGGCCCGCAAGGACAGGTCGGTCTTACGCGGCGGTCAGCCCCTGTACCAGGACAGCGCGGCGCCGACCAGGCTTCCAAGCAACAGTGCCATTGTGCACACCGCACCGATACCGAAACCCGCGGAGCGTGACTTCGGGTCCTTGAGGTAGGCGTTCCGGTAGATGAAGCGCGATACCACGAACACGAGCCCGAGTGCGGCGGCCGTGAGCGTATGCACATAGGTACCGAACATCCACATCGCCGGTACCAGCAATACCAGTTGCTCCAACGTGTTCTGGTGCACGCGGAACTCGCGCTCGAAGCTCGCGTTGCCGGTGATCGCCGGCGCACTAACGCCATAGGTAGCGCGGGCTTTGCCGACCAGGTACGAAAACACCAGCGCCTGCAGCAATGCCAGGGCCGTCACGATTGCAATTGCTTCCACCGCTCTCTCCTTATTATTTGCTATTGTCCCGCCTCGGGCCGTGCAAGGTAGCGCCGGTTCGAGGTGCTGCCGAATAGTACAATAGCCGCCGGCAGTCCGAACGCGAAAACGACAGATCGCCGGGCGTACAGGGAAAACTTCACCATCATGGCCAGGACCCTCGGGCAGTCGTCCATGTTCACCTCAGTTGCGCACTTTCTCGGCATCGAGCGCGATGAACTGAAGGCGGTCGCCTGGTCGTTTGTCTATTTCTTCTGCCTGATGGCAGCCTACTACATGTTGCGCTCCGTTCGCGAGGCGATGGCCATCGTCAGCGGTGTGGAGAACATACCCTGGCTGTTCACGGGCACATTCTTCCTGATGATCCTCGCGACACCGGTGTTCGGCTGGATCACGTCGCGATTTCCACGCCGCCAGTTCCTGCCCTGGGTCTACTACTTCTTCATCGCCAACATCCTGCTGTTTTTCGCGGCCTTCAACACTGAAAGACTCGAGCTTTTCGGTCCGGTCTGGATCAGCCGCGTGTTCTTTGTCTGGCTGAGTGTCTTCAACCTGTTCATCGTGTCGGTGTTCTGGAGTTTCATGGCCGACATCTACAGCAAGGAACAAAGCCGGCGCCTGTTCGGCGTCATCTCCGCCGGCAGCAGCACGGGCGCACTGCTCGGCCCGCTGGTGACCAGCGCGCTGGTAATACCGATCGGCTTCGAGAACCTGCTGCCGCTGTCGGCGCTCCTGTTGCTGTTCGCGGTCTATTGCGTGCACCGGCTGCGCCAGTGGGGGAACCGTGCGGCGTCGCCTTCGGCACCGGTCACGGCGCAGGACGTCGAGCTGATCGGCGGCAGCGCCTGGGCGGGAGCGCGACTGGTCATGACGACACCCTACTTCGCGGTTATCGCCATCGCCATGGTCTGCGCCAATTTCCTGGGTGGCGTGCTCTACATGTACATGGCGCAGCTCGTCAGCGATGCGTTCGACACGACCGACAAGCAGACCCAGGTATTTGCACTCATCGATGCCATGACCAATGCCCTGTCATTCGTCGGCCAGCTGTTACTGGTGAAGCACTCGGTGCGCTACCTCGGTATCGGGCCGACACTCGCCCTGCTGCCGATAGTGTCGGTCATCGGCTTCGCATTGCTGGCGCTGAATCCCGTTTTCATCGTGATGGCCGCATTGCAGGTACTGCGCCGCTCGCTGACTTTCGGTTTCGCCAAGCCGGCGAGCGACATGCTGTACGCCGTGGTGTCCAAGGAAGCCAAATACAAGGCCAAGAACTTCATCGATACCGCCATCTATCGTGGCGGGGATCTTTTCTCCACCTGGACGATCAAATTCCTCATGGGCTTCGGCTTGTCGGGGATTTCGCTGATTTGTATTCCGATTGCCGTCCTCTGGACGGGTCTGTCCCTCTGGATAGGTCGTGAATACCGGCGCCGCGACAATACAATAAGCAGCGGAGGGTCACTGTGAGATCATGTCGCCGGTGGAACAAGCGGGACACAATCAAGGCCACGATTGCCGCCGCGGCACTGCCGCTGCCGGCGTGGTCAGGGGCAACCGGCATGATCAAGCGCATGATACCGTCGGGCGAGGAGTTGCTGCCGGTCATCGGCCTCGGCACTTACAGTGTCTTCGACGTGAACAGCACGGCGGAGGAACTGGCGCCACGCGAGCGGATCGTCGACCTGATGGTCGAAATGGGTGCGAGCCTGATCGATTCGTCGCCGATGTACGGACGATCGGAAAAGGTCGTCGGCGATATCGTGTCGAAAAATGCGCGGCGAGCCCGCCTGTTTCTCGCGACCAAGGTGTGGACGGACGGCAAGGCGGCCGGCGAACGCCAGATGCAGGCATCGTCGGACCTCATGCATGCTGATGTGATCGACCTGATGCAGGTGCACAACCTGCGCGATCTCGACGTGCACATGGGAAGCATCCGCGAGTGGCAGCAGGGCGGGCGGATCCGCTACAGCGGCATGACGGACTACCGCGAGAGCGCCCTGGACGAACTCGAGGCGGCAATGCGCAGGTACAAGCCGCAGTTCATCCAGATCAACTATTCGCTCGGCGAATCGGCGGCGGATGAGCGGCTGCTGCCGCTGGCGCAGGAGCTGGGCATTGCGGTGCTGGTGAACCGGCCGTTCATGAACGGCGCGCTGTTTCGCGCCGTGCGCGGCCGCTCGCTGCCCGACTGGGCGGCCCCGTTCGCCGCGAGCTGGGGACAGTTTTTCCTGAAATTCATCGTCAGCCATCCGGCCGTGACCTGCGTCATTCCCGCGACCAGCAAACCGGAGCACATGCAGGACAACCTCGGCGCGGGTTTCGGCGAGCTGCCGTCGAAGGATACGCGACGGAAAATGATCGAGTTCGTCAAGGCGCTGTAGGACTGCCGGTATGGAAAACGCCGGGCTGGGGCGCAGGCTGGGCGCCGCGTTGTATGACGGCCTGCTGGTGCTTGCGCTGCTGTTCCTGGCAACCCTGCCGTTCATCGCAATACGCGGTGGCGAGCCGGTGGAGCCCGGCGATCCGCTGTATCGGGTGGTGATGTTCCTGGTCGCGTGGCTGTTCTTTGCCACGTTCTGGTCGCGTTACGGGCGGACGCTGGGCTTGCAATCCTGGCGACTGCGCATCGAAACCCCGGATGGCCGCACACCGTCGTTTGCCGCCGCCAGCATCCGGTTTCTCGCCGCCATCGTGTCCTGGCTGCCGCTCGGGCTCGGTTTCTGGTGGCAGTTGTGGGACGGCGAGCATCTCACCTGGCACGATCGCTGGTCCAGAACGCGTCTGCGTTATTACCCGAAAGTGTAGGCGCGCGCATTGCGCGCGACGCGATGACGGGAATCGCGCCGCGTTCCGGGTCCGCGTCGCCCGCAATGCGGGCTCCTACAGCGCAAGACCCGCACAGGTGCCGGATTCGAGATCGCGTCGCCTGCAATGCAGGCTCCTGCAGCGCAGGACCAATGCTTGTCGCTGCCCAAAAGGATTGAATCGCGCGCTGTAGGAGCCTGCATCGCAGGCGACCCGCGATGCGGCGTTCCTAGCGCACGCGGCTTAAGGCGAACACGGTCACGATCAGCAGGAAGGACATCGGCACCCAGGCGATGATGGCCGGGTTCAGGTTGAACACCTGCCCCGAGTTCGCCAGCATCTCGCTCGCCAGGAAATACGCGAGCCCGACCAGCACGCCAATCATCAGGCGCCCGCCGGCGCCGGACGAACGCAGCGAACCAAAGACGAAGGCGAGCGCGAGCACCGGCATGATGATGACCGTCACGGTCTGCGCTATGCGCGACCACAGTTCCGTTTCGTAACGTACGGCGTTCAGGCCGTTCCTTTTCAGGTAGCCGATGTAGCTTGCCAGGCCCCTGCCCGACAGGCTGATCGGCTTGACCAGTGTCACCCCCAGCATCTCGCTGTTGATTTCAAACGATTCGACGGCGAGCGATGCCGCGACGGCCTGCACGCCGTCATTCCGGAAGCGGGTCTCGCGGTAGTTTTCCAGTATCCAGCGGTCGGATTCGTCGATGCCGGCATTCTCCGCACGTGCTATGGCATCGAGCGAGTTGTCGTCGTTGAAACGGTACAGGTACACACCGCCGAAGTTGTATTCCGTGTTGACGCGGTCGAGATGCAGTATCACATCGCCGTCTTTCACCCAGGCCGAGTTGCCCGTGTCCGCATGTTCATATCCGGCGCGCGCTTCGTCCCGCATGGTGCGCGCGAAATAATCCAGCGGCGGGCCGATGAACTCGGCGACCAGTGCCGTGAACGCCATGATCACCATCCCCGAGATCGCGACCATCCCGGCCAGGCGTGCGACAGACAACCCGGCCGTGCGCATGACAATGATTTCGCTGTTGCCGGCCAGTGCGCCAAGCCCGAGCAGCGAACCGATCAATGCGGCTATCGGCAACATCTCGAAGGACAGTTGCGGCAACCGGAGCAAGGCAAAAAGCAGTGCCTGTGCGACGCCGTAATCCGCCTGCGCGTCCTCGAGTTGGCTGATGAATTCGAACAAGCCGCCGAGCGCCAG
>DATICC010000052.1:0-7051 GCA_035457045.1 Woeseiaceae bacterium
CACATGGTGCACATGGCGTTGCACGACCTGGACCTGCACGCCCTCGACATCGTATTCATCGAAAACGTCGGAAATCTCGTGTGTCCCGCGAGTTTCGATCTCGGACAGCACCGCAACGTAACCCTGTTGTCATCGCCAGAAGGCGACGACAAACCACAGAAATACCCGGTAATGTTCCGCGAAGCGGATCTCTTGCTCCTGACGAAATCGGACCTGACGCCGTTGCTCGGCGATTTCGTTCCGCAACGTGCCGAGCAGTGCTTGCGCGAGCTTGCGAACGACGCACCGGTAATCGAACTGTCGAGCAGGAGTGGCGCAGGCATGAATGAGTGGATCAGCTGGCTCGAGCGATCTCTGCAACTCGAGCACGCAAAGGTCCGCGACGACACCGTGATGCACAAAGGCGTCGGTGGTCACGGCGGTGCACACGGCCGCGGGCATGGTCGCGGACACAGTCATGGCTAGCGTGGCGGACATCCAGCGCGATGCGGATGCCTGGCTGAGGAAACTGCACGCGCTCGAATTGCACGAGCCGGTCCGGATCATGAACGTGTGTGGCGGGCATGAGCGCGCCATTTCAATTGCTGGTTTGCGCAGCGCCATTCCGGACAAGGTCGAATTGGTGCCCGGGCCCGGTTGCCCGGTCTGCATTTGCCCCGAAGAGGACATATACGAAGCAATGCAGCTCGCGTTGCACGAGGACGTCATCCTCGCAGCCTTTGGCGACATGCTGCGCGTGCCGGTAAACGTACCGAAAAAGGAACCACGATCGCTGGAACAGGCGCGGGCCGCCGGCGCCGACATCCGGCCGGTGGCGAGCCCGACCGAGGTCGTTCGCATTGCGATTGCCAACCCGCATCGCCGCATCGTGTTTTTCGCCGCCGGCTTCGAGACCACGACGGCACCGGTTGCCGCGATGCTGGCTGAAGGCGTGCCGCCTAACTTGTTCGTGCTCCTTTCAGGCAGGCTGACCTGGCCGGCGGTTGCAATGCTGCTGGAGTCCGGTACGCCCGGATTCGCCGCATTGATTGCGCCGGGACACGTGTCGACCGTGATGGGCCCTGAAGAATGGTTATTCGTCCCGGAGCAGCACGGCATCCCCGCGGCCGTGGCAGGTTTCCGCCCGGACACGCTGCTTGCCGCCATGTATTCAGTCCTGCGCCAGCTCAAGGAAGGGCGCTGCATCCTTGACAATTGCTATCCGGAAGTCGTGCGCCCAGGCGGCAATCCGCTGGCGCGTCGCCAGCTCGCACAAGTCATGCAGGTCAGCGACGCCAACTGGCGCGGCATCGGCATGATCCCGCGCTCCGGCTTCGAGCTGCAGGAAGCTTACGCGGCACACGACGCGAGGAAGCAGTTCCGTTCCCACGCCGACCCGTCGCGCAAGCGCATTGGCGAAATGCCGCCGGGATGCGATTGCGCCAGCGTAGTCCTGGGAAAACGCTACCCCAACGAGTGTCGTCTGTACGGTGTCGCCTGCACACCGCGCAAGCCCGTGGGCCCCTGCATGGTGTCCGACGAAGGAGCTTGCCGCATCTGGTGGTCTTCCGGCTATCGCGAGAATGTCTGGGAGGGCAGGGCAAAAAGGCATTCGGCTGGATGATGTCATGGCTATGCACGCCCGCGATCTGCTGAGTCCCGCCGATACGCGCTCGTATCGGAGCGAACGGTTGCTGGTCGGTGGCCAGGTACAGGGCGTCGGTTTCCGGCCGTTCGTCTACCGCCTGGCGATGCGGCTGGGACTCGCTGGCCAGGTGCGCAATTGCCTCGGTGAAGTCGAAATCCTGCTCTGCGGCCCGGCGGAGGCGCTGGCCCGATTTCATCACGACCTCATCGATACGGCACCGCCACTTGCGGACCCGCACATCGTCAGCACACGAGACATCGAGGCCTGGGATTTCAGCGGTTTTCACATTATTGGAAGTGTCGCGGACTCCGCCGCCAATATTTCCGTACCTCACGACTACTTCATGTGTGACGACTGCCGCAGGGAACTACGTGATCCGGCGGATCGTCGTTATCGTTACCCGTTTATCAACTGCACGCAGTGTGGTCCGCGCTACACACTGATCAAAGAACTGCCGTATGACCGCGCCAATACCAGCATGGCGGGATTTCCGCTTTGTGATGACTGCCGGGCGGAATACCTCGAGCCTCTCGACCGGCGTTTTCATGCCGAACCGCTCGCCTGTCCTGCCTGCGGTCCGAAACTGTCTTTCGCCGCAAGCGGCTGGTCAGTCCGCGATGAAGGCGAGGCTGCGCTGCGAGCTGCCGTGCAATGTTTGCGCGCCGGGCAAATACTTGCGGTGCGGGGTATCGGTGGTTATCACCTGATGTGCGACGCGCGTAACGCGCAAGCGGTAGCCAACTTGCGGCAACGCAAACAGCGGCCACACAAGCCCTTGGCCGTGATGCTGCCGCTGGCGGGTACGGATGGGTTGGCGCATGCGCACGCGATTGCGATGCTCGATGATCCCGAAGCGGACGGGCTCGCGAGCGCGTTGCGACCGATTGTGCTGTGCCGAAAGAGACCGGGAGCACTGCTCGATGCCGGCATTGCACCGGGCCTCAACGAACTGGGCCTGTTCCTGCCTTACAGTCCACTGCACCAGCTATTGCTCGACGATTTCGGCGCTCCCGTCGTCGCTACTTCTGGAAACCTGAGCGGTGAGCCGGTGCTGACCGACATCGACGAGGCGACGCGCCGGCTGGGCCAGGTCGCGGATGCTTTCCTGCCCCATGCCCGGCCGACCCGGCGGCCGGCCGACGATCCGGTTTACCGCTGCATCGGCGGGCGATTGCGGGCTCTGCGTATCGGGCGCGGTTCGGCGCCACGGGAAATGCGATTGCCGTGGTCACAGGCGCAACCGTTGCTGGCGGTCGGGGGCCACATGAAGGGCAGCATCGCGCTCGCCTGGGGGGACCGGGTGGTGGTGTCACCGCACATCGGCGAGATGGACAATCCCCGGAGTCTCGCGGTATTCGAGCAGGTCGCCGCCGATCTGCAACGTCTTTACCATGTACGCGCGGCCCGCATCGCCTGCGACGCGCATCCTGGCTACGCAACGCACCGCTGGGCAAGGCAGCAGCGCGAATTGCCTTTCAGCACTGTGTGGCATCATCGGGCTCATGCCTCCGCGCTCGCGGCCGAGCACTCGGGCGACGCGCAATGGCTCGTTTTCACCTGGGACGGTGTGGGCCTGGGGGAGGATGGCACATTGTGGGGCGGCGAAGCACTTTGTGGAACACCGGGCCGGTGGCAACGGCTGGCGAGCCTGCGGCCGTTTCACCTGCCGGGCGGCGAGAGGGCCGGGCGCGAACCCTGGCGCAGTGCCGCGGCCATGTCCTGGGCGTGCAATGCCCAGTGGCGGGATTTTCCCGATTCGCAAGGTCTCGCGTACCGGGCCTGGCAGCGCCGCCTGAACTGTCCGGCGAGCAGCGCCGCGGGACGCGTATTTGACGCCGCCGCATACCTGGTTTGCGGCATGGAAGCGAGCAGTTTCGAAGCACAGGGCCCCATGTTGCTCGAGGCACTGTGCCGGCGGCCGGGCGACGCCATCGAGCTGCCGTTATTCGTGGACGAGAGCGGCGTCCTGCGCTGCAACTGGCAAAGCCTTCTCGAGCATATGGCTGACACATCGATTGCCAAAGAGCAGCGAGCGGAGACCTTTCACACCTCGATGGCGAAGGTCATTCTGACGCAGGCGCAATACCTGCGTAAGCACAGGCAAGTCGACCGGGTTGGCCTGACCGGTGGCGTGTTCCAGAACCGCGTATTGTGCGAGCAGGCGATCCAGTTGCTCAGGGCGGACGGATTCGATGTGCGCATCGCTGCAGAATTGCCGTGCAACGATGCAGCGCTGGGTTTTGGCCAGGCGGCGGAGCTTGCCGCGCAAGCGGCACTGTCGAACTGAAGGCATCACGCATATGGATGACGAACGTATCAGTCTCGCGCACGGCAACGGCGGTCGCTTCATGCGTGAGCTCATCGACGAGATTTTCTTCCGGCATCTCGGTCACTGCGGTCTTGATGTCCAGGCAGATGCCGTGCCGATTGCCCTGAACGGTGGTGAAGTCATGATCACCACCGATGGCTTCACCGTTCAACCGCTGGAGTTCCCGGGTGGCGATATCGGCTCATTGGCCGTACACGGGACGGTTAATGACCTGGCGGTATCCGGTGCACAACCTTTGTACCTGACGCTCAATGCTTTCATCGAGGAAGGCATGGAAATTTCGACGCTCGACCGTATCGTGCGAAGCTTCGCAAGAGCAGCGGATGCCGCGGGTGTCAAGGTCAGTGCCGGCGACACCAAAGTGGTACGCCGTGGTGAAGGTGGCGGACTGTATCTTGCAACCACGGGCGTTGGCGTCAGGCTGCCCGGTGTCGCGCCCTCACTGAAGCGTATCAGGAGTGGCGATGTATTGTTGCTGAGCGGCAGCGTCGGTGATCACGGCACCGCGGTCATGCTGGCGCGTGAGCAGTTCGGTTTGCGCGGCGATCTCCTGTCGGATGCCGACTCCGTTTTGCCGTTGACGAAAGCCATGATGGCATTCGCCGGTCTGCGATTCATGCGCGACCCGACACGTGGCGGCATCGCTTCGGTCGCGCACGAGATCGTACGTGCAACCGGCCTTGGCGTGCGATTCAACGATGCGATCCCGGTGCGTGATCCGGTTCGTTCCGTGTGCGAGATGCTCGGGTTCGACCCGTACTACCTGGCTTGCGAAGGACGCGTCCTGGCCGTTGTCGCGAGCGACACAGCCGATAGCGCGCTGGCGGCATGGAAGGCGTTGCCGTCCGGTGGGGACGCGGCAATCGTCGGTCGCATGGTGGACCAGCCTAAGCGCGTCGTTCTCGAAACCGCCCTCGGCGGGGAACGCTTCATCGAGGAACTCGAGGACGATCCGCTGCCGAGGATTTGTTGAACGTCATGGAAGGCGCGCTGTCCCGGGCGAGCCCGCATCTGCCGCAACTGATCCGGGAACTTTGCGACGGCGATGCGTACCCCCACCTGCCAGCGCGTGTAGAACTGATCGAAACCCATATTTCGTGGGTCTTTCTGGCCGGCGATTTCGCCTACAAGATTAAAAAGCCGTTGGCACTCGGATTCCTCGATTTCCGCGAACTGGAAATGCGTCATTTCTACTGCGAGGAAGAAATTCGTCTGAACCAGCGCTTCGCGCCAGAAATCTATATCGGTGTCGTAAAGATCACGCTGCAGAACGGCCGACCGCGAGTCGATGGGCAAGGCGTTGCTATTGAATACGCGGTCAAGATGCATCGATTCGATCAGGAGTTGCGGCTGGACAAGCAGCTCGAAAGCGGGCTGCTTCGTGCAGAAGACATGCGCGAACTCGGTGCAAGTATCGCTGCTCGACATATATCTGCTGATATTGTCCCGGACTCTCAGCGGGAGCACGTACTCGCGTTGACCGAATCGCAGATGCAGGACAATTTCACGGCACTCCGCTCGCGTATCGACGACGAACTACTGTCACCCTTGTACGAATGGACTCAGCGGGCACTGCAACGACTACGGCCGGTCATCCGCCAGCGCTTCAGCCAGGGGTTTTTCCGTGATTGCCACGGTGACCTGCATCTCGCAAACCTGTTGCGCTTGCCGAGTGGCATCACGACCTTCGACTGCATCGAGTTCAGCCGGGACCTGCGCTATATCGATGTGGCCTGCGACGTTGCGTTCCTCATCATGGACCTCGAATCGAAACGGCGCGCCGACCTTGCCGCGCATTTCACCAATCGTTACCTCGAGTTGTCGGATGATTACGGCAGCATGGAATTGGCGGACCTGTATTTCGTCTACCGCTGCCTGGTGCGCGCCAAGGTGGCCGCAATCCGTGCCGGCGAGCGGGATTCCGCCGACGCTGCACGGGAAGATCTCCATGCAGCGCTGAGTTACTGCAAGATGGCCACCGAGCGGGCGAAAACGCAGCGGCCGATCCTGCTCGCAATGCATGGGTTGTCGGGCTCCGGCAAGACCTGGTTGTCTGAGCGGCTTCTGGCGCAATTGCCGGCCGTCAGGATCCGGTCGGACCGTGTGCGAAAAAACCTCGCGGGGCTCGGGGAAACCGCACACAGCGGATCGGCGGTCGGGCAGGGGATCTACACTGAAAGCGCCGACGACGCGGTTTACGCGCAGATGCGAGTGCGCGCGGTACCCGTTTTGCAGGCAGCGCATAATGCAATACTCGACGCAACGTTTCTGCGTCATGAGCAACGCGAGCTGGCCCGAAAACTTGCAGCGGACTGCGGCGCCGCGTTTCTTCTGATTCGAACCATTGCTCCTGGCACCGCGCTGGAGCAGCGCATCCGCGCAAGGGCCCACAGCGGCACGGACGCGTCGGAAGCCGATCTTGCCGTATTGCGCCACCAGGCCGGCTTGATCGAGCCGCTGTCCGACGAGGAAATTCAGACGACGATCACGGTCGATACCGGCGACGCGGATGCCGTGTCGAAACTCGCCGGGCGCATTCGCGACCTTTGTGGCGCAATGCGGCCGGAGTCGCAATAACCTTGCCACGTTCTTGACGCAGGTCTCAATTCCTGCGGGAATTCCGCTGCCGCGGAGCTCCCTGTGAGATCAGTCACATCCGCCGATTCTGCGTTGCGTTATTTGTGCGCCGTCATTGGCAGATGGCGCAACGCAGATGCACACCGACAATGTCATTCCGTTTCCGCTGACTCGCCGCAGCGAGATTCACGTGTGCCCGCATTGCGGGACGCGTAGCAACGTCTGGCAGATCGGCAGGCTGTTGTGGGGCTACTGCGACCAGCACGCAGTGCGCTGGGTGGTTGCGGATTATCACGACGTCGCGCGTGCCACCATCAATCGGCGGGAACTGCGCAGGGGCCTCGAGTTCCTGTCGGCCTTCGACGAAATTTCCGCCTGAGCGCGCCAGCACTGCACCACTGATCTGCGGCAATGCTAAGCTAGCCCGGCCCTATTGTCGGGAGAGCACAATGGCACAGCCGCAATTCCAGCAACTGGCCTGGGACCAGGTCGAACTCGAAACCGTCAATCCGCAAATG
>DATICC010000053.1:0-5657 GCA_035457045.1 Woeseiaceae bacterium
CGGGCCGCCATTGATAAACACCTCCGGTGTTCCGTCCCTCGACAAAATCGGCAAAGGTATTGCCGGGGTGCACCAGCACCGTTATCAGCAAGGTGCCATCGGCGTAGGAAGCGACGCTGTTGGCCGCGAGGGACGGTGGCAACATCACGCAGCCCTGCCATGTCAGCACCGGCACTTCCGACGTCGTGTCGACGTCGAAGACCTCGATGCTTTCACGCCCGCCGTGATTGGCGGCATAAAGCGTGTAACGGCCATCGGCGGCGGCGCGAAGGTTCAGCCCCTGCACGTTCAGCAGTGAGGGGTCCGGCGGCTCGGTGCAATCCGGGTAACGGTCTGCTTGCGGCCGCACTTCAGCGGAGGTCCCGGCGTAAGCGACCTGCAACGACAACCGGTCTGTGTCCGCGAGCTTCAGTCCTGCGCCCTCACTGAAACCGCTCACGATTATCCATCGCGTACCGGGAATACGTGCAAGGTCCTCCGGGCGCGTCTGGCCGCAGACGTACTCGAAACCGGACCCGGCATGACAATCCGCCGCTGCGGCAAGTGGAATCACGATCGCGAAGAGGATCGTGCCCGCGGCAAGAACCCGGGACGCCGTGAGTTTACTGTGCAAGGAAAGGTGAAAAAGTGCGCCCGGAGGCAATGGCTGGGGGTTGCCACCGCCGCCGGGCGAGATGTCGTTACATCGAGAAACTCATTCCCAGGTACCAGGAACGTCCGATCGCGTTGTACACCGAAGTATCGGTGCTGTTTTGAGAACTCGAAACCTTGACAGACAGCTCATCCGTAAAGTTGGTGACACCGGCACGGATCTGCAGGTTATCGGTCAGCTCGTAGCTGCCGAACAGGTCGTAGGTGCTGTAGCTCGGCGTTCCCGGCAGCGGCGCCTGGGGTGTCGTCACGCTGGTGACGTCGTCCATCGCGCCGAGGTAGCGCCAGCGCAGGCCAACGCTGAGGGCGTCGCCACGGTAGCCCACCGTGGTCATGGCCTTCCACTCCGGATGCGAGTTGCCGACGGCAATCGTGTTGTTG
Organism: Woeseiaceae bacterium; assembly: GCA_035457045.1. Classification (GTDB taxonomy): domain Bacteria; phylum Pseudomonadota; class Gammaproteobacteria; order Steroidobacterales; family Woeseiaceae; genus JAKEGN01. The sequence continues at coordinate 1,033 of DATICC010000053.1, forward strand.
TAGTCCTGCGCAGCCGAGCCGGGAACGGTCACGACTTCGAACGAGTTTGCGTACCCGATATAGCTGTCGAGGTACACGGCAGCGCTCGAGTTCAGGCCGAAACTCGAGAGTTCCGGCGCCCAGCTGAACTGCAGGTCTATTCCGTCCGTCTTGAAACTGCCCAGGTTCAGGTACGGCGTCCGGATCAGTGACAACAGACCGTTCGAGTCGCGTTCCAGCAACTGGCAGAACTCGTTGTTGACAGAGTAACTCGGGTTCGACCCATCCAGGTTGTAGCATTTGCTCAGCGTCGTAAGTCCTGGCACGACCGAGATGACATCGGTGATGTCGATGCTGTAGTAGTCCAGTGATACAGAGATGCCATCCAGCAGCGGTGATTCCGACTGCGCCGTCCACTGTACGCCGAGGTTGTAGGTATCGGCCGTCTCAGGATCGAGTCCCGGGTTGCCGCTTTGCACACCGGCAGTGGCCGTGGTCGGGAATATATACGTGTCTATGACCGCACCCGGGATACCCTGGTCCAGGCACAATTGCCGGACATCCGTGCCACCCGGGCCGGTCCGTGCGATGGAACGTATATCGCAGGGATCGCCCAGTGCGCCGGGCGGGTTACCGAAGGCTACCTGTACGCCTTGCGCTGCCGAGAACAGCTCGCCGATGCTCGGCGCCCGGACGGCACGCTGGTAACCGGCTCGCAGCAACATCGAATCGACCGGCCGCCACTTCAGGTCGCCTTCGTAGGCATTGACTCCCCCGGCAGTGCTGTAGTCGGAGTAGCGATAGGCGGCACCGAGGGTCAGGGCCTCGAATATCGGCACCTGCACCTGGGTCGCCACCTCGGTGACATCGATCTTGCCGGTGGCCGCAGCAGACGCGATGACCGCTTCGATATCCTGTGCCGCCAGCGAGGTGTCCGGCGTGTATTCATAGGTGTTGCGGCGGTGATCGGCCAGGAAGGCGATCTTGACGTCGCCCGCCGGTAGTTCGAACAGCGAGCCCTGCACCGTGGCCTGCACGTTCGACTGGCTCAGCAGTTCCTGGCTGTGAGCGGTGGTCGAAATGTAATTCACGCAGGCCTGCGAAAGGCTCGAGTTGTTGGCTATGCCGAACGGGTTGAATCCGCCTGCACAGATGGAGTTTCCTCCATCGGGCGCATTCAGTAGGGTCTGTACGCGGCTCTTCAGCACCGCGTGGTGCATCGTCTGGTTGTGATCCGTCGTGTCGTACGCCGCGAATACGTCGTAAGACCAGTCACCAGCCAGGTCGCCTCGGACACCGGCAAGGTACTGGGACGTATCGTACGTTTCATCCCAGCCCTTGTAGTGTACGCCGCCATAGCGGCTGTTCCAGGTAAAGGGGGCGGTCGCGTTCGGCCGCGTTGCCAACAGTGTCTGCAGGTCAGCGGGGATGAACGGATTGGTAACCGGGATGGTTGTGAGAGAGCCGAATTGGGTCAGGCTGCCGCCGCTTTCCGTGTACACGTTGGATTTGACGTACATGAACTGGCCGTACAGCGTGAAATTCTCGTTGAACTCGTAGTCGAACTTGCTGAATGCGGTCTTGCGGTCCACGGGGTTGACGATAATCGTCTGCCGTCCCACCGGCATTCGCACGTTGCCGCCGACGATCGCGTACAAATCCGTGGTCGGGCCCCTGTAATTCTGCGCGCCGTTCTGCACGAACAGCGTGCCATCGTCGTTGAAGCCCAGGTTCAGAGTATTGGCGACCGGCCCGAAGCCATAACCTGCAAACAGTGCATTGACGGCGGCCGGATCCGGCAGGTTGGTCGCCGAAGGCACGAAGGTGCTCGTGGTCAGAAATGAAGATGGCGTCACCAGGTTGAAAAAATCGCGGTCGTAGCCGCTGAGCAACTCACGGTCCGTGTAACCGAAGGACATGATGATGTGGCCCTTGTCGTCGTCGGAGCTGGTGCCGAATGCAACCGAGGCCAATTGCTGCGCGACATCTCCACGGCTGGAGTCGCCGTACTGGATTTCGCCTTTGATGCCATCGAAGAACGGAATCGTCAGGAAGTTCACAACGCCGGACATCGCGTCAGAACCGTACACGGCCGATGCCCCGCCCGTGATGACTTCGAGTTTGCCTACAGCCGACTCGGGGACGAGGTTGATGTCGACGTTGCCGTTGATGTCCGCCAGTGGCAGGCGTCGACCGTCGAGCAGCACGAGGTTCCTGTTGGACCCGAGGCCGCGGAGGTTTACGGTCACTCGGCCGCCGGTGCCTTGTCCGCCGGACTGCGTGCCCGAGGTCGCATTGAACTGCGGCAACTGGTTGACGATCTCGATCAACGCAGTATCCCCCCTCTGATTCAGGTCCGTCATGCCGATCGATACGATCGGGCTCGCTGACTCTGCGTTCGGGCTGCTGATGAGCGACCCGGTAACCACGATTTCCTCGATGGTTTCCTGCGACTCGCTATCGACCTGGCCGAGGGCCGGGCTGACCGCAAAAGCGGCGACCGTAGTGCCCCACAAGACTCTCCTGATCACTGCCGGGCCGCGACATCGGCCGCGAGCAATGCCATACGCCTGTGAACTCATGTTCCCCCCTCCAAAACGATTCCTGAAAACCCCTGTGACTCCCGGGCCCGGCAGATATCCGCCAGCCGGCCGGTCCTCCGGCAAATTAACGTACTAGTTCGGACATGTCAACGATTTGTAGCTTTGGCGGGCAGCCCGGGTCCGGCGGGCAATGGTGGCAACAAAAAAATCAGTTGCGCCGACGCTACTTGCCGAGATGCTTGTCGAAAAATGCGGCAGTGATTCCGTAAGCTTCCCGCGATTCGGGAAAATCGGGATTGGTCATGAAGCCGTGATAAAGACCATCGTAAACGAGCAAGTCGCTTTCGACTCCGGCCCTGAGCAACTGGCGATGGCTGTATGCCGCCCCGCTCATGAGGAAGTCACGCGTTGCTGTGAAGAAAATTGTCGGCGGAAATTTACCTAACAGTTTTTCATCGAGTGTCGGGCTCACGATGAACTGGTTCATGTCGACTCCGGAGAAATACGTCATCCCTCCCCCCGTCGCAGCGCTTCGTGGCAAGCCGGCCGCAATGTTCGTAACAGCGAGCTGCGCGAAGAAGCCGGAGTCGCCCTGACCGGTCGCACCCAGTCCGGAGCAGTAAACGCCCAGCACACCGGGCGTCGGCCGCCCATCGCGTATGAGCATGGCGACGGTCTGGGACACGAGCATGCCGCCCGCGGAACAGCCGAACATGCCGATGTTTTCCGGCTTGTATTCCTTGCTGACATGGTTCCAAACCTTGAGCAAATCCTCGCTAGCCGCTGGAAACCTGTGTTCGGGGCCCTGGCGGTAGGTAATGGAAATGACTTTGACGCCGAGTGTCGCCGCCATCGGTATGCTGATCAGCAGGCCGTTGGCGCGCACGCCGGTACGGAATCCGCCGCCCGGCCCGTTGAGAACGAGTCGCCGCCTGTTGCGCTCCGGCACTCCGTCCTTCGGCGTGACGATGGCTGCCGAAATACCGTCGATCGTCGTTTCCTCAATATGGACGGGGAAAACTTCCCGCATGTGATCGACGTTCGGCTGCAAATTCTCGTTGTAGACGCGGCGCAGCTCCGCCATATCGGCGATGTCCGACGGTAACGGAACGGGCGCCCCGGGGCCTTCTGTAGGCCTGGTCCGCATGAGCACCTGCTTGCTGCCCTCGCTCAGGATTTCCGGCAGCGGCACGGTAGCGCTATCGATTGTTATCGTACCGCTGCCATCGATCTGCATTTCCGGGTCGGCGAGCGACGCGGTCCACGCCAGTGTGCAGACCAATGCTGCCAATGCCATCGGCGTGCGGAAATTGCGGCCTGGCTTCATCATCTTCTTCACCTCGAGGGGATCGATCGTCGTATCGGGACGAGTATGTACGAACTAGTTCGTTAGAGTCAATGCAAGGCCGGCTGCAGTGCTTCGCCGGGCGTCGTCTATCCGCGTTGCTGCCGCCTGCATGCGGGGTAACCGGTCCTGCGGAAAAGTTTCATCGTCGACTCCCTGGCGCTGCGCGCACGTTCCTCGGGGGACGCCGTAAACGACAGGGTCTCGGCCGGAATTTCGATTCCGAGTACCACGGAACGAGGAAGTTCGCCCAGCATGCCGACGATGTCGAGTTCGCCGTCGCCGGGGAACAGCCGTTCTTCCCGCGCCGCGTAAATCAATCCGTCCACACTGCCCGGCGCATGTGCCGGCGCATCGCACAACTGCACGTAATGGAACCACTCCGGCGGGCAGGACCGCAGCTCCGCAAGGCTGCATCCGGCCCTGGCAAAATGCAGCGTATCGATGACCAGGCCGCAGTTGTCCTTCCCCGCTGCGTCCAGCAGGCTCTTCGCATCGGCGAGATTTCGCGTATTGATCCACGGGATGAACTCGATGTCGCAGGTGAGGCCGTAGGCTGCGGCCATGTCGCAAAGCCGCGCATAATTTTGAGCCGCGCGATTGAATTCAGGATCGTCGGCCTGGGTCAGGAGATGCCGGGCGCCAATCTCCGCTGCTGCTTCCATGCACGGCAGGAAATCGGCCACGTTCGTGTCGGGCAGCAGCTTTATCAGCTCCACATCCAGCACACCGACACCTGTATCCGCGATACGGGCCTT
>DATICC010000054.1:0-5979 GCA_035457045.1 Woeseiaceae bacterium
GAGCTGGTGACGCTCGGCGAAATCCTGAAGAGCCGCAGTATGACGAAATGGCTTCGCCATTGACGCTAGCACTTGGCAAGGATATCGGCGGCAACTCCGTGGTAGCGGATCTCTCGCGCATGCCGCACCTGCTGATCGCAGGCACTACCGGGTCCGGCAAGTCAGTCGCCATCAATGCCATGGTGCTGAGCCTCCTTTACAAGGCCAAGCCGGATCACGTGCGACTGATCATGATCGATCCGAAGATGCTGGAACTGTCGGTCTACGAAGGTATTCCGCACCTGCTGGCGCCGGTGGTAACGGACATGAAAGAGGCGGCTAACGCATTGCGCTGGTGTGTGGCCGAGATGGACCGGCGCTACCGGCTCATGGCGTCGCTGGGCGTGCGCAACATCGGGGGCTATAACCGCAAGGTGAAGGACGCGATTGACGCCGGCACTCCGCTGACGGATCCGACTTTCGTGCCGCCTGAACTGTTCGATGAAGACAAGCCGATTTCGCGACCGATACTGACGGAGTTGCCCTTCATCGTCGTAATCATCGACGAACTGGCCGACATGATGATGGTCGTCGGCAAGAAAATCGAGGAGCTGATCGCCCGACTCGCACAGAAGGCCCGTGCCTCCGGCATTCACATGCTGCTGGCGACACAGCGGCCGTCGGTCGACGTCATCACCGGCCTGATCAAAGCCAATATTCCGACTCGCATCGCGTTCCAGGTCTCCGCGAAAGTCGATTCGCGTACGATCCTCGACCAGATGGGCGCGGAGAACCTGCTCGGCCACGGCGATATGCTGTATCTGCCGCCGGGTACCTCCGTGCCGACGCGTGTTCACGGCGCTTTCGTCGCGGACCACGAAGTACATGCGGTGGTCCGGCATCTGAAGAAGGGTGGCACGCCGCGTTATATCGATGAAATTCTCGAAGCACCGATCGGTCCAACACCGGGCCTCAGCGGAATAGACAGCCCGCCACTCGAGGAGATCGATGCCGAGCAGGACCCGCTCTACGATCAGGCAGTGCAGGTCGTCATTGAAACGCGCAAGGCGTCGATTTCCGGTGTTCAACGCCGCCTCAAGATTGGATACAACCGCGCGGCCCGCATGGTCGAATCTATGGAGCAGGCGGGCCTGGTAGGACCTTTGCAGTCGAACGGTTCGCGCGACATCCTGGTGCCGACAGGCAAGGACTGAATTGCCGGCTGATCGCCGGGACAACAGAAGGAACGGCCTTGATCAAGTTTCACGTGCTGAAAGTCACTCTGGCCGTAACCGGCCTTTGTTACGCCGGCCTCGCAATGGCGGAGGATCGCGCGCAAAGCGAGGGCGAGTTGCTGCTCGAACGGTTTCTGAACGATGTGAGCAGCCTGTCGGCCCGATTCGAGCAGACACTGGTCGATGACGCGGACGTCGTCGTAGACGAGTCCGCCGGGACCGTCGAGATCGTGAGGCCAGGGCGGTTTCGCTGGGCCAACAGCGAGCCGTACGAACAGTTGCTGGTCGCAGACGGCGTGAATGTCTGGAACTACGACGCAGACCTGATGCAAGTGACGGTGCGGCCGCAGCAGGAGATCCTGCAGAGCACACCCGCGCTGCTGCTCGGCGGGTCCAGCGACGCGCTTGCGGATTTCGAGTACGTCGGAAGCTTTACAGATCGCGGTACGGTGTGGGTCCGCCTGCGCCCGAGAGAATCGGACAGCAGCTTCGAGCGCGTCGAACTCGGATTTACCGACGGCCAGCTAAGCCGCATGATTTTCTCCGACAATTTGCAGCAGAAAACCCTGATTGCACTGTTCGACGTCGTAATGAACGGCGAGATTCCAGCTGATCGTTTCGAGTTCGTGCCGCCGCCGGGGGTCGATGTCGTCGGCGTACCGGTGGTTTCAGACGCCGCAGACTGAGCGATGCTTGAACTGCGTTACGCCCGGGCGTGGGGCTGGCTGAGCATCGTGTGCCTGGTATTGGTACTGGCAGCAACCGTGTTGCCTGCGGACTGGCTCTGGCCTGACGATCCCTCGTTGCGCTTCGACCTGGACGACAAGTGGTTGCACGGACTGACGTTCTTTGGCCTCGCGCTGTGGTTTTGCGGCCAGTTCCGGCCCTCGTCCTACTGGCGCATCGCAGTCGGCCTTCTCGCATTTGGCGTCCTGATCGAAATTGTACAACGAGCAGTATCCTATCGTTCCGCCGAGCTGCTGGACCTCGCGGCCGATATGGCGGGTATTGTAGCGGGCGTGCTGATCGCTGTAGCTGGCGCCGGTGGCTGGGCGCCGCGATTCGAAGACTGGTTGCAAAGCAAACTTGGCTGACCTGTTTTCACATGAAAGCACTGCAACGGATGTGCCGGACGAGGCAAGGCCTTTGGCTGATCGCTTGCGGCCCGCATCACTTGCTGACTTTTTCGGCCAGGAGCACCTGTTGGGCCCGGGCAAGCCCTTGCGCCTGTCAATCGAGCAGGGCAAAGCCCATTCAATGGTGTTCTGGGGACCACCGGGGACGGGCAAGACGACGCTGGCAAGAATCGTCGCGCATGCGTCCGGCGCACATTTCATTGGCTTGTCAGCCGTAATGGCGGGCGTCAAGGACGTGCGAACGGCCGTGCTGGAAGCAACCCGGTTGCGCGGACAATTCGGCAAGCGGACGATCCTGTTTCTGGATGAGGTGCATCGCTTCAACAAATCGCAACAGGATGCATTCCTGCCCTACGTCGAGGACGGCACGCTGACCTTCATCGGTGCGACGACCGAGAATCCGTCCTTCGAGCTCAACAACGCCTTGCTGTCGCGTGCAAGGGTGTACGTATTGAAGCCGCTCGACGAAACAGCGCTGCGGCTGATACTGCAGCGAGCCCTGGCCCGCAGTCCCGCGGAACCTGTTGCGGGAGGCAAAGCGATCGACGACGAAGCGCTCGATCTGATCGTGCTGGCGGCTGACGGCGATGCCAGGCGTGCGCTGAACCTGCTCGAACTCGCCATCGATCTGGCCGATGGCAGCACCATCGGCAGGAACATCGCCGAGGATGTGGTACAGGGCGGGCGGCGGCGCTTCGACAAGAAAGGCGAGTACTTCTACGACCAGATCTCGGCACTGCACAAATCCGTCCGCGGCTCCGATCCGGATGCGGCGCTCTACTGGCTCATGCGCATGATCGACGGCGGATGCGATCCGCTGTATCTCGCCCGGCGCATGATTCGCATGGCCTCTGAAGACATCGGCAATGCCGATCCGCGGGCCCTGCGCATGTGCCTGGACGCCTGGGAGGTGGTGGAACGTCTCGGCAGTCCGGAAGGCGAGCTGGCGCTGGCCCAGGCAGTTGTCTTCCTGGCATGCGCAGCGAAAAGCAATGCCGTTTACACAGCGATGAATGCGGCGGCAGCGGATGTTGCCGAATTCGGCACGCTGGATGTGCCGCTGCATTTACGCAATGCGCCGACCCGGCTGATGAAAGACCTTGGTTACAGCAAGGGATACCGCTATGCGCACGATGAAGATGGCGCATTTGCCGCCGGCGAGCGGTATTTTCCAGACGACATGCCGGACCGCAAGTATTATCATCCGGTGCCGCGCGGCCTTGAACTGAAGATCGGCGAGAAACTGCAGGAGCTCGCGCAGAAGAATCGCGATCGGAGAAAAGTTGCCGATCCTTCCGGCCCGGGTGACGACAAGGAATGATTGACCCAAAATTGCTGAGACAATCCGCAACCGAGGTTGCCGCCAATCTGGCGCGCCGCGGCTTCATGTTCGATGTCGAAGCCTGGCAGTCCCTTGAGGACTTGCGCAAAGCGGCACAAATGGAGGCCGAGGCCCTGCGGGCGGAGCGCAATGCGAGTGCAAAACACATTGGTGCTGCCAAAGCGCGTGGCGAGGATGTCGGTCAGCTGCTCGCTTCGGTGAAGAATCTCGGAGACCGGCTGCAGACCGCCGAAGAACGCTTGCAGCGCACGCAGGACGAATTGCAGGCAATCGAACTCGGCCTGCCAAACCTCTTGCAGGACGACGTGCCCGACGGCGGTGACGCCTCAGCAAACTCGGAAGTATTGCGTTGGGGCAAGCCACCGCAATTCACGTTTGCGCCGCGCGATCACGTGGATCTCGGCACGGCCACGGGCCTGCTGGACTTCGATGCCGCGAGTCGCATTTCGGGGGCGCGGTTTGCCGTTCTGCACGGTACGCTCGCACGGCTGCATCGGGCCCTCATACAGTTCATGCTGGACGTGCATACCGTCGAGCATGGGTACCGTGAAACTTACGTCCCGTATCTCGTGCAGGCGCAGGCACTGGTCGGCACCGGCCAGTTGCCGAAATTCGGCGCGGATCTTTTCCGGACGGCCGACGAAACGCCGTATTACCTGATCCCGACGGCAGAAGTGCCTGTGACGAACCTGGTTCGGGATACGATCGTGGAAGCCGATGTGCTGCCGCTGAAGTACGTTGCGCATACGCCCTGTTTTCGTTCGGAAGCAGGCTCCTACGGCAAGGATACGCGCGGCATGATCCGGCAGCACCAGTTCGAAAAGGTGGAACTCGTGCAACTGGTTTCTGCAAAGGAATCTGCAGCAGCGCTCGAATCCCTGACCGGGCATGCCGAAGTCATCCTGCAACGCCTTGAACTGCCGTATCGCAAGGTGATCCTGTGTGCCGGGGACATCGGTTTCGGTTCGAGCAAGACCTACGACCTCGAAGTCTGGCTGCCGGGTCAGAATGCCTACCGCGAAATTTCGTCCTGCAGCAACTACCGCGATTTCCAGGCTCGCCGGATGGCCGCGCGGTGGCGCAATCCGGAAACTGCGAAACCGGAACTGCTGCACACGTTGAACGGTTCCGGTGTTGCCGCCGGCAGGGCGCTGGTGGCCGTCATGGAAAACGGCCAGCAGGCGGACGGGTCAATAACGATCCCGGCGGCGCTGCAGCCTTACATGGGCGGACTGCGGGCGATCGCGGGCCCCGGTTGAGCGCCAGTCCTTCGTCAGCGGCGCGCTCCGGTTTGTCCCTTTATTTCCTGACGTACTTCTTGATCGCGCGCGGGCCGACTTCCGCACCATAGATGTTGCCGGCCGCGTCGACGGCGACGCCCTCGGCGCCGCTGGTGCCGGAATTGTCCTGGTCCGGCTCTGGATCGGGGATGAACGCAGTAACGAACCCGTCTTTCACACTACCGATGCGTATGCCGCGTTTCCAGCCTGGATTGCGCGGGGCATTCGACTCCGAATCGGCGGAATACAGGATGTCGTTCCGGTCGATGAAAAGTCCGCTTGGCCTGCCAAACTGGGTCCAGGTTGCGAGGTACTCGCCGTCCTGGGTGAAAATCTGGATACGGCTGTTGCCGCGATCGCCGACAAACAGGCGTCCTGCCGAGTCCATGGCAAGCGTATGCGCGTCGCGGAATTCGCCCTTATCGCCGCCCATGCTGCCCCATTCCTTGATGTACTTGCCGTGCTTGTCGAACTTGACGATGCGGTTGTTGCGCATGTCGTCGCTGCCCTCATGACCGTCCGCAACGAAGATATCGCCATTTGCAGCGACCACCACGGCCGAAGGCCTGGTGAAGGTGTCGGGTCCGGAGCCGGGGATGCCCTTCTTGCCGAGCGTCAATAGCAATTCACCTTGCGGGCTGAATTTCATGACCGTATGCCCGACACCCTCCGGTACCGGCGCATAGCCGACGGCATCTGCGATCCAGACGTTGTCCGCGGAATCGACGAAGATGCCGTGTGGCCAGGTGATCATCCCGGCGCCGAAACTCCTGACGACGTTTCCGTCGGCATCGAACAGCAGGACGGGATCGAGGTCGCTGCCGACACATAGATTGGCGCCGCAGCGCTCGGCGACCCAGATATGTACGCCGTCATTTGCCGGGTACACAGCGCTGGTCGATCCCCATGTGCGTCCGTCAGGCAGCTTGGCCCAGCCTTCGATCGTCGTGTACGGGTTCGGCGCATGGTTTTGCGCACAAGCCGCCGATGTACCGAGGCCGAGAATG
>DATICC010000055.1:0-2289 GCA_035457045.1 Woeseiaceae bacterium
CCGGTTCGCGCAATGGTTCCGGCCGCTGTATGAGGTACACGTCCGGCGCGAGCGAGTGGAGTGCAAGTGTATAAACGTCGTCCGCGATGGCTGCGGGACCAGACGAACACCAGGCCAAGGCAACGATAACGATCCGGGTCAAGGCTCGCATTGAAATTCTCCGCGTCAGCTACCTGACGCCGTTGCCAGCCATTGACCCTGTGCGCGATGGCGAGTTCCGGAGTGGGTGCCCGGAAAAGGTTCGGACCGGCTTTTCCGTCAGGCGAGCACGATGTCGAAGCGGTGCAACGGCAGTCCCGTCTCGGAATCGTCCTGTGGAGCCGTAATGAGCAGGTGCCTCAGTTCCTCGGGCGTGCGTCGCATGACGCTGTCGGTCTCGAGCAGTGGATCCCCTTCGAAATACATCTGCGTGGTGACGCCGCGCGCGGCCTCGTGTGCCACCTTGAAATGTATGTGGCGTGCACGCAGCCTGGTTTGCCCGAAAGAGGACAGCGGGTATGGCGCCGGTTTGATGGTGCGAAATCCGTAGTGGCCATTTGCGTCCGTGTACGCGATGGCGACGCCCTGGAAATCCGGATCCAGCGGCGCGGTATTTGTGTCATCCGGATGCGTGTAACGGCCCCAGTGATTTGCCTGCCAGATATCGACACTGGCATTCGCCAGCGGCCTGCCCTCGAGATCGGTCACGCGTCCGCGCACCAGGATGACGTCGCCCTTGGCTCGTTCGCTGTGCCCTTCCAGAAGGGTCAGGTCCACATCCGATTCCGCGTGCGGGCCCGAAAGGTAGAACGGGCCTTCAGTCTGCGCGGGCGTCCTGGCAAGCGCGTTGGCGACTCCCGGCCCGAGCAAGGCGGCGCCGCCCAGTGCACCCAAGTGGCCGGCAATCGTGCGTCGTGAAAAGACCGTTTTCATGATCGCTTGCTCTCCATTCATTGTTGTCACCGTTCGGTCGGTGCACTATTGTCAATCGTGCGCTGTACTTCCCGGTTCAGGTCGCGGCGCAGCTTCTCCGTGGCAGAAGTTCGAGGTTACTCCGGTGTCCGGCACGATTCAGCAAAATCGCACAGGCATCCTGCTGGCGGCGCTCGCCCTGGGCGTAACCGTTATCGCGCAGGCCGGCGACAACCCGACGTCCCGCATTCACTACCTCGGTAATGCCGGCGTGATGGCGGAACACGGTGAAACGCGGATCCTCTTCGACCCGCTGTTTCAGGAGGATTACAACGAGTACGAGCTCGTGCCGCCCGATATGCAGCGGGCGCTGCTCGCCGGCGCGGCGCCATGGGATGGGGTCGATGCGGTGTTCGTCAGCCATTACCATGAAGATCACTTTGATCCGGCGTTGATACTGGCATATCTCAAAGCGCATCCCGCGATCGAGTTGTATGCACCGGCCCAGGCCGCCCTGGGCTTGCACGAGGCGGCGAGCCCTGCCGATGCAGGCATATTCGGGCGCGTTCACGGCCTGGCGCTTGCCTACGGCGATGCTCCGCTGCGCATCGAAATGGGCGGCCTGCTGATCGAGGCTTTGTTCATTCCGCACTCCGGCTGGCCGGGCAGCAACACAGAGGTTGAAAACCTTGCGTTTCGCGTGACGCTGGATAACGTCACGACCGTGACTCATCTCGGCGATGCCGATGGCGATGTCGTGCACTTCGCCGGCAGCGCCGCATACTGGGAGCAGCGCCGTACGCATCTTGCGTTGCCGCCCTACTGGTTCTTTTACGGTGCTGACAAAGGCAGCGATCTTCTGCACGGCCTCAACACCGACCGTGCCGTCGGCGTGCACGTGCCGAAGAACGTTCCCGACGAATCCGGCGCCCGTCCTGCGGAACTCCAGGGCATCGACCTCCTTACCCGTCCCGGCGAGTCGCGCGACATCCCATAGTTCCTGGTTCGGGGACAGTGACCGAACCAGCTGCGATTGGACCACTCGGAAAAAAACGCGCCGATCTTTCGTTTTTTCCCTATGGCGGGTTTCGGGCCGGCGGTTTGCTTTGAATCGACAGCCAACAGTTGGCAGAATCCAATCGAGATGCCTGACCACGGGAGAGACCTATGCTCCGCAGAATTCTAACAATGGGCCTCGCAATTGCGTTCGTGTCGCCGCTTGCCGTAATCGCCGATGAATTGACCAGGATCGTGCAGACGGACTTGCAGGCGCTCGGCTACGCACCGGGGAACACGGATGGCGAGGCGAGCACGGAAACGATTATCGCCATTTCGAAGTTCCAGGCCGAGAACAACCTCGAGGTTACGGGCGCGGCCACGCCGCAACTCGCCGGGATC
>DATICC010000056.1:0-4225 GCA_035457045.1 Woeseiaceae bacterium
GATCTCCGCAACGGTGTTGTAGTGCACCGGCCCGATGCGCACGGCGCCCCCCTGCTCGTAAATGCCGAGGGCCTTTGCGGCCTCGACCGCGTAGTTGTGACCGCTCCACACGAAAATATTCCTGCTCGCGAGTGCTTCCGCGATGACGGACGGCGCAACCTTATTCACGGTGAATGACACTGTCGGCACGCGGCGCTTCATCGCAGACGGTGCGCTGATCCCCAGCACACGAACACCGGGGAGTTGCTGCAGCCCGTCCACCAGGTATTTCGCCAGGCCTTGTTCATAATCGAACAGGTAGTCCATGGCAGCACGCAGGTAACGGCGGCGTCCGGCGTAGCGTTCGTAGCGCGGATGGTAATCGCCGGCAAGGGCTTCGCCGATCCACGCGAAATAGTCGACGGCCGCTGACGTACCCGCCATGCCTTCGTGGCTTTGCGTGCCGGTCTCGAAGCACCCCGGAATGTCGTCCGATGCCGGCCGTACCTTGTACGGCTCGAGCGACTCGAGGATCTTGCGCCGGCCCCACAGGATGCCCTGGTGCGGACCGAAAAACTTGTACGCGGAACAGACGAGAAAATCGCAACCCAGTTCCTGCACGTCTGTTGCTACGTGCGGCACCGATTGCACGGCGTCGATGTAGCTCAACGCACCGGCTTCGCGTGCCTTGCGGCAGACCGTGCGGACATCGTTCAGGGTGCCGGTCATGTTGCTGGCACCGCCGATGCAAATAAGGCGCGTCTTTCCGGTGATCAGATCGTCGAGCTTCGACAGGTCGAACTCAAAGGAGCGTGTATCAAATGGCAGCCATCGGACGTTGAGCCCGAGATCGCGGGCCAACAACAGCCAGGGTGCGACGTTCGCATCGTGATCCATGCGCGAAAGTATGATTTCATCGCCGCGCTGCATGCGTCGCCCGATCGACCGTGACATGTGCAAAGTAATTGTCGTCATGTTCTGTCCGAACACGATCTCGTCCGCGGACGGCGCGTTCAGGAAATCCGCCATCGCGGCATGCGCTTCGTCCGCCAGTCGGGTCGCCCTTTCGGACGTGGTGAAATACCCGCCGAGGTTCGCATTGGTCTCGTACAGGCAGGCGGTCATCGCCTCTGCCACGCGCACGGGTACCTGCGTGCCGGCGGGATTGTCGAAATAGATTCTCGGTCTGCCGTCGTCTGTTATGGCGAGCGCAGGAAATTGCGCCCGTATGCTGTCTATGTCGTAGGTCATTACTCTTTCCGCCCGTTCGTGTGATTCTTGTTATTCGGGATCTTACTCGCTGTCCAGGTAACCCCACTTCTCCCGGTGGGCTTCTTCTGCCTGCTGCTGAACCGCAGCATGCCGGTTGGACAGTAGCAGGGAGTTAGGGTCACATACGCGGGCCTTGATCACGCCGAGGTCGCTGGCCGCATCGAACAGGCTCGGGTACCAGCGTTCCCAGTTCGGCAACAGTTTCTCGACTTTGTCCCGCAGGCTCATGCAGGCAATGTAACCGAGGCCGCAAATGCTGACAACGACGGCGGCTGAAATTGCGGCAACTGTCACGAATTTGCGACGAAATCCGTCGCTGGCCCCGAATTATGGTCTTGCTATTTCTGCGCCAATCTGCCGAACAGGAGTGCAGCGACCAATAACGCGCTGCCGAGTACGAGTACCGGAAGCTGCGGCAGTCCGGCAACGGGCAACGTGCCGACATTGCCGGCGACGGTCTGCGGAATGAATTTCAGCAATCCTGACACCGTCTCAACAAGTTGCGCCAGCGGCCGCGCGGCAAATGCCGCACCGACGACGAACGCAATCGGCAACGACAGCCGCTGCACCCAGATCTGGCGCCTGATGCGCGATACCACGCGGTTGCTGAATCCGTCGTCCGCAATCGGCGCGGATTGAAACATCGCTTCGAGCCTCAGGTCCTCGCCGTCTTTGAGTCTTTCAGCCATATTTATGATCTTCGATTCCAAAGCTGTCCCTGATTTTTTCCTTGCCACGAAAAATGATCGACTTCACGGTACCGACCGGCAGATTCGTGGCGTCGCCGATTTCCCTGTGCGACAGCCCGCAGGCATAGGACAGGATCATCACCGCCCGCTCCTCCGCTGTCAAAACCGCGAGAAACCTGTCGAGATCCACGACCTCCTCCGTTGCGGTAATCACCCCGCCGGACCCGCACTCCGTCGCGGTCTCCGCCGAGGTCTCCACCAATACCTCCCGGTAGCGGGTCTCCTTGCGCTTCGACTGCAGAAACGTCGTGTACGCCACTTTCAGCAACCAGCCGATGAAGGAACCGTGCCCGATGAACGTATGCAGCTTGTCCCAGGCATGAATGAAGGCATCCTGTGCCAGGTCGTCTGCCGCGTCCGTATCGCGGGTAAGCTTGCGCAGGAAATTCCTGACCTGCGACTGGTGCCGGCGCACCAGCTCGCCGAACGCCGCAGCGTCCTGCTGTGCGACGACCTTCGCAATGAGATAGCTGTCGTCCATCCCGGCGCAGTCGCCCTCAGGCTTTTTCCGTCCGGCTGCCGTAGCGCCACATGATGATATAGGCGATACCGAGGGAAAACGGGAAGGCCGCTCCCGCCAGGCAACCCTGCAAGGCATTGCCAGTCGGATCCGGGACTGCAAGTCCGCACAATGCAAGGCCAACGCCCAGCGCGAGCCAGATCAGGCCGCTGCGCAGATCCTTGTTCTTCGCTGGCTCCGGTTCACTGATACTCTTCATCAGCTCCGGCGTCAGTTCAGCGCCTTTCTCCAGCGCAAGCCGTATCGTCTGCTGCTTGTCGGCTCGCCCGCGGTGCCGGTACGAAACGACCAGCCAAATGATCAGCGCGATCGTGCCGAACAGAACGATCGGGATGAGGACGTCTTCTAACCCTTCCATTTGCTTGACTCCAGTGGTTCAGCGGGCCGCAACCGGCCCAGTTACCCAGCAGATGCGCGCCGCAAGAGTATTGGATGCGCGAATTTATGGTTTTTTTTATTTATAATAATCAATGTGTTATACGGAACTGCGCCCGGGGCGCGAGGCATGGGCCGCCGGCCGCAACGGCAGCGCGCCACTGAGCCGGTACAGTGTATGCCAGTTCCGCATCACCCGGGGCAGGAACGCCTGCGGCCGGATCCGGTGCATCAACGTATAGAGCGGCAGTCGATGGATCAGCAGGTGACAAAGCGCCAGGCGGAAACCGCGCACATACTCACCCGCGCCGATCGACGTCTCAGATGCCTCGCCGAGCCCCCGGCGATGCGCCTCGATCCAGCCAGTGATTTCCGCCGCCCCGCTCCCCGGGGGCAGCATGAAGCAAAGAATTTCCGCGACATCGCGCTGCGGCACATCGATCGTTGCAAGCTCCCAGTCGAAAAACACCGGCACGAGCCCGTCGCTTCCGTTGCGGATCACGAGGTTGCGCGGATTGCAGTCGTTGTGCACCAGGGTCTGCGGCATCGCTCGCATTTCCGCCCACCAGCTTCCCACCGACGCGATCAGTGAGCGCTGCAGCGGCCGCAGCGATTGGTCCAGCCACTGATCGAAGTACGGGGCACTGTGATCGGCAAGCGCAATCCAGAATGGCGACATCTCCTCAGTGCGTGCCGCACCCGGCAACTTGCCTAGCCATGGAGATCGTGCAAGTTCGTTCGCGCGGCAATAGTTGACGGCGTGCACTTCCGCGAGCCCGTGCAGCACGGCGTTGAGCTGTTGCCCGCTCCAGTGCGCCGTACGCAGGTCCACGGTTTCCGCCTCCTGAAGGTATTGCATCGCGATGGACCATGTGTCCTGCTCCGCGCTGCGCGAGGTACCGAAAATGAGCGGCATGTACCGCCGCAGCACCGGGTCAGTCGTTTCGTAGAGTGCAAGTTCACGCTCGTGGCAGCCGGTGAGGCCCAGGTCCTCGCGGAAGCTCTCGCATTGCGCGCCGAGTTCCGGATGGCATAGCGCCGCGACCTCGACCATCAGGTCCTGCATCACGGTATCGGAGGGTTTCGTCTTGACCAGGATGTCCAGGGCTTGCTCGCGGCCGCGCACCCGGTCGCGAAGCGCGAGCCGGTAGCGATGCATGCCGACTGTGCCGCCCGCCCGCGCCGCCGCCACTTCGTTGAAAATTCCATTGTGCGCCGGGATGGCGATTTCACTGACCTCCCGAATCAGGAGATTGCGGGACTCCAGCCACGGGCCCATGAGCTCCTCCACGGCTGCAGCGGGTTCGGCCGCAGGCCGGCTGCGCCGCAC
>DATICC010000057.1:0-5083 GCA_035457045.1 Woeseiaceae bacterium
CAGCAAGCATCATGGCCAGGGTCGTGTGCACGCCCTGGCCCATCTCCGCGTGAGGAATGATTGCCGTGACCCTGTTGTCTGCACCCAGCTTGAGCCAGATATTGATCAGCGTTTCGTCTTCTCCGGCAACCAGGCCGGCAACCCTGGAACTCCGGTTTCCGGGACGAATGGCAACGCCGATGACCAGTACGCCCCCGGCCAGAACGCCGGTCGTAATGAATGCCCGCCTGGTCCATTTACCCATTGTTCGCACCGCCGCGCTGGGCAGCCATCGCGGCCGCTGCAACCTTGATGCCTTTGCGAATTCGGGGATAGGTACCGCAGCGGCAGATGTTCCCGCTCATTGCCGCATCGATATCCGCGTCGGTCGGCGCCGGGTTGGTGTGCAACAACGCCACGGCAGCCATGATCTGCCCGGACTGACAGTATCCGCATTGCGGAACCTGCTCGGCAATCCATGCCTGTTGCACCGGATGCAGGCCGGTCGCTGCGTTACCGATACCCTCGATCGTCGTGATTTCCTGTCCGGCTGCCGCCTGCACGGGCGTGACACAGGAGCGTATCGGTATTCCGTTCAGGTGCACCGTACAGGCGCCGCACATCGCGATTCCGCATCCGTACTTGGTGCCTGTCAGCCCTGCCTGTTCGCGCAGGACCCAGAGAATCGGGGTCGCCGGGTCGAAGTCAAGCTCCTGCGACTTGCCGTTGATAGTCAGTGTGATCATCTTCGTTGACGCCAGTCTGCCGCGGGAGAACGCATTGTAACGGGTACGACGTTCCACGGCACCCTGCCTTCAGCAGGTGGCGCCACCTCAGGAGACAAGGCCTGGGCGGAATTTCCTTTGCCGAATCGGGCTAGAATGTGCCCCTTCGGGGCCGAGCACAAATGGCAAGCAATTGATACGAAAGATTTCCAGGCAAATCCAGGGCCTTGTCACGTTTGGCGTGATCACCGTCAACACCATATTCTGGTTCGTGCCTCTCATTATTTTCGCCATCTGCAAGTTGCTGGTGCCGGAGCGCCGGTTTCGCCGGCTGATGACCCGCTGGATCATGGCAATGGGTGAGAACTGGGTTGCGCTGAACGCCAGGATCCTGTCGGCCGGCAACTCGACGCAGTGGGATGTCAGCGGCATGGACGACCTCAGTCCCAACGGGTGGTACCTGATTCTCGTCAACCACCAGACCTGGACCGACATCGTGGCACTTCAGACCGTGTTCAATCGCCGCATCCCGTTCCTCAAATTCTTCATCAAGCAGCAACTCGTCTGGTTTCCGCTGCTTGGCGTCGCATGGTGGGCGATGGACATGCCATTCATGAAACGCCACTCGAAATCGTACCTGGCGAAACACCCGGAGAAGAAGGGCGAGGATCTGGAGGCCACCCGGATTGCCTGTGAGAAGTTTCGCGATACGCCTACCTCAGTCATCAACTTCATCGAAGGCACACGGTCAACTGCCGAGAAGCGCGCCAGACGAAATTCACCTTTCACGCATCTTCTGCCTCCGCGAGCGGGAGGGATCGCGCTGGCGTTGTCGTCGATGGGCAGCATGTTCGATGCCATACTGGACGTCACCATTGTCTATCCGACCGGTCCCACCAAGTTCTGGGACATGATGTGCGGCGACTTTGATCGAGTAATCATTGAAGTGGTCAGGCGACCTGTAGAGCAATGGATGGTCGCGGGGGACTATTCCGCCGACCGCGATTTTCGCAGCCGGTTTCATCGCTGGTTGACAGGGCTCTGGAATGAGAAGGACAAAAAGATATCGCAGCTATACGCCGAATCCCTGGCATAGATACATGCCGCCTCACATGGCGTAAACTTCCTGTCAAGTCCGCACCCGCCAGGCGCTATGACCGAAAACCGATACTACGATACCGTGGCGTTCGACGTCAGAAATGACGCGATGATCCTTTTTTTCGCGAAGACGCGAAAATCCGGGGACATCGAGGAGTACCTGCTACTCATGCGTGCGGAGGGCGAAGATTTCGACGATGCCATCTATATCGAGATGAACGAGAACGAATTCGTCGGCCACGACCTCATAATGGAGGCTCGCATGAGCGGCGGGATGCTGACATTGCAGCTGCGGGAACCGGCCGCGGAGCTCAACGGCGCCATCGAGATAGTCGTCAGTTACGACAATAACGACCAGAATCGTGCGAGTGTCGAGGCTGGTGCGTTTCGCATACTCGGTGACCGGCTCGAAGGCGGGCATGCCTGAACCCGCCGCAACGGCCTGGAGCCTCTACCTGCTTCGATGTTCCGACGGCAGCATCTATACCGGTATTACAACGGACGTAATGCGCCGGCTCGATGAACACCGGTCCGGCACCAGGGGCTCGAAGTACCTTCGCAGCCGCCGGCCGGTCGAGCTGCTCTATCAACGGCGTATAGGCGACCGCAGCCTGGCGAGCCAGCTCGAGTACCGCGTGAGGAAACTGGCCCGCGGCAGTAAGGACGACCTCTCGTCCGTCGATGCATTGATCGACCGCTACCTGTCGCCCGGTCCCGGGTAAGCGGTTTCGGCATTGCGCTAGTACAGTGCTATCGGCTGACCGAAAGGCAACAGCCTGATCTCTACAGGAGTCTCTTCAGCAGAGGCAATGTCGTTGATCCAGCCGGAGGTTTGAACCGCGTCGTCAACGACAGCGGGAAAAAGCCGGATCTCGCCGAACGGCCTGGTGAAGTCATCATAGTGCACCGGGAACAGGCGGCGAGCACCGACCTTGGTAACCGTTTCTCGCCAGAGTTCGTCCACGTAGTCCCGGCCGAGCCCGGCCAGGCCGGCGATGCCCAGGATGACGACGTCGGCTGAGTAGTCGCGCAGGTTATCCTTGATGAATCCGCCGCTGCCCTGGACCAGGGTCGTGCCGCGCGGATGGCCTATCAATACGGAGTAGCTGACGCCCTCTCGCCAGGCCGTTACACGAGCCGGCTGCACCAACGGTTCTTCGATCGCTCCGGGCAGCCAGCCGTTATCGCCGAAACCGAGAGGCGCATGTTTCGAATCGACAAGCGTAATGGTGAAGTCTCCGAATTGTCGTGATTCACCGCTCGCCAGAATCTGGTTCTGGTCAACCGGGACATCCGCGCCGCGAGCTATATAGGCCGTGGATTCGGAGCCGAGCACGACGGCCGAGCCCCGGTTTGCCACGTGGCCAACGTCCATCGCGTGATCGAAATGCGAATGCACCGGGACGATCGCAGCAAGCCGATTGATCCGGTATTCGGCGAGACTGTAGTTGATCGTCGCGATATCGGACGAGACACGGCGCAGCGACAGTATGCTTGGCAACGGGACTCGGGTGAATGTGCCGTCGATCAGTATCTGCGTCTGGCCGTCGTCGAACAACAAGGTCGAGATGCCGAACCAGGTAACGGTTACACTGCCGGCGGCGCCTTCAGCCGGGCTCGCAACCGACCAGCCGAGGTCTGCAAGTTCGGCCCTGTGTTGCCAAAGCCGTGCGAGGACCACGGTGGCGGCGACCGCCAGCAAGGCCATCAACATGGCAATCGTCCGGATTCGCCGCAGCGACAACTTCAATGGTGTTCTCCGGCTACTGACCGACCGCCCACCGCGCCACGTGTCCCGTCAGCGGTCCGAGGTAGTTGCCCAGCGCGTAACCGATCAACGCCATCAGGATGGAGACCGGCACAAGGCTGGGCCTGTGAAAGGCAGCGACTATCGGCGCCGAGGCCGCTGCGCCGATGTTTGCGGCGGAGGCGATCGCGGCACTGTGTATGTCCACGCGGAGCAGTCTGGCGCCCGCGACGCAAAATGCACCGTGGATGGCGATCCAGATCAGCCCGCCCAGCAGAAAAGCCGGGGCCTGGCCAAAGCCCGCCATGGTGGCCCGCGCACCCATCCCGGCGACGAAAACATAGATCAGTGCCGTTCCCATAGCCGTCGCACCCGGTAAACGTGCTACCGGCGTCACCGACAATAAAAGTGAAATTGTCGTAATCAGAAGGATGCGCCAGGTCGATTCCGAGAGCACGACCTCGAGCCCGGGAGCGGTTCGCATCATGCCGTTGAAAAGGATCGCGGCAAGCAAACCGGAAATCCAGGTGACCGCGATGGCGACGGCGGCAAGGTAAACATAGTCCTTCATCTCGGGCGCGCGCTCTTTTTCGAGCACCAGGTTCGCCGCGGCGTCCATCATTCGCAACCGATGCTCCGGGACCTTCGCCCAGCGATTGAACTGCGCCGCAAAATTGCGGGATGCGAGCAAGATCGGCAACCAGATGATATAGATGACATTGTCTGCAAGCACGGCGAGTCCGAACTGCTCCGGAGACGTGCCGAGCATTTCGCCGGTGGCTGCCATGTTGCCGGTACCGCCGATCCAGCTTCCGGCCAATGCACCGATGCCCTTCCATGCGTCGGCGTCCAGCCAGCGGTGCACGAGGACATACGACACCACACCGCCGACGACGACGCCGACAGTACCCATGAGCATGACCAGCACACCCTTCCCCATGATGCGGATGGCAGCGGGCACATTGACCTTGATCAGCATCAGTACGATGAATGCAGGCAATGCGAAACTGCTGAGGCCCGCATACACCGGGGACGATGCCGGAATTACGCCGAAGTTATTGAGAAAAACAGGCGTCGCGTAAATGAAGATCAATGGGGGCAGATATTTGAACAATGTCCACCGGGTTATCTGCTCGACATAAAACCAGAACGCCGCCACGAGGCAAAGGACGGCGAGTATGCCGCCTGCGGAACTGATGGCACTTTCAGGCATATCCGGAGGCTCTCGTTCGACAGAGAGCTGATTATAACCGGAAGACGTGGAGGACGTTGACGCCGGAGCGACTGCACGAGGCGCGCCGGGTGACAAAGACAAACGAAATCTGCGCGGCGTTAAGTTTGGCTGACTCAGGAGAAACTGAGTTGTGCGCTGAAATCCTTGCGCGATTCCTCATCGGTCAGCGCTGCCGCGCGAAGTGTCAGCCAGACGGCATCCCAGTCGTCGATCTTGCTCGGGCCGAACACGAACAACGCAATGTAATTCCTGAGGTCACGAATGTGGATGACATTCTTCGGCAGTGGTGATGCAAATTGC
>DATICC010000058.1:0-3950 GCA_035457045.1 Woeseiaceae bacterium
CCAAGCTAAGGTGCCCAAAAAAGGTGCCTGGTTTATTTTTCAAAAAACGTGTCTGGTTTATTTTTGACTACTGAGCAAGGCACGGCAGTCGGTGGGGGCCTGTGACGGGATGGCTCCCTGCGGTCCGCTTTATTCCCGTCACAGGCCTCCACGACTGCCATGCTGAAGCCTCGCGACCAACTGTCCGCTGCTGACAGTAACGCCCTGGCAAGAAAATAAACCTGACACCTTTTCTGGCTGACGTCGCTGCCGGTCACTTCCGCATGCCGCGCCTCGGCCACCCGGCCCGGACCATTTTTTCGCGCTGGCCGCGGCCGCCTTCGTGCACCGAACGGATGTCGGACGTGGTGTAGACCGCGTCGGGGTCGATCTCGCGAATAGCCGCGAGCAACTGGCCGATGCGGCGCCGCGGCTCGACCACGAGCACGATTTCAACGGCTTCCCGGGCGGGCCCGATACCCGGGACGGCGACGGCATCCCAACCAGCAAGCCGCAGCGCTTCGGCAAGATGGCCGTCTGAGCGCCAGGAAATCGCGCGTACCAGCTCGGAACCGATCGCCACACGGGATTCCAGCAGCATGCCGATATAGTTGCCGGACGCGTAACCGCCGGCATAGGCGACGATGAGATACCAAGCATCGAGATTGGTGATGACGCTGCTGATGGCAACGATCCAGATCAGGACTTCGACGAAACCGATGGCGGTTGCCAGCACCCGGTATCCGCGTATGACCATGATGGTGCGAAACGTGCCCATCGATACGTCGACGATACGGGCGAGAAAAATCGCCAGCGCAAGCCACAGCGGATTGACCGCCGTGAAGTCGAGAGCGTAGCCTTTTGCCGTCGACTCCTGCGCGAGCGCCCCGGCCGCAAGGCAAAGCAGGCCGAAGGAAAGCGGTAAAATTCTCAAAACCCGAATCGACATAGGCAACATCCACTCCCGCACCAGTGCCGGAGTATAGTCCCGATGATGAATTGCGGCATCGAATGCAACGGAGCACCGCATGGACAGCAAAACGGTTGCCGACCTGGTCTTTTTCGACACACACGAGCCGGAGTACTCCGAGACTCTGACCGCGGAGGACCGCTGTGTGCGGGGCCGGCCACTGCAAAGAACGTGGCACCATTACACCAGTCTGGATGAGAAGTTTTTTGCGGGCATCTGGGAAGCCGAACCTGGCTGCTGGCGCATTCGCTATACCGAAGACGAGTTCTGCCGGATCCTGTCCGGCCGCTCGGTGCTGCGGGATGCGTCAGGGCGCGAACGAGAAGTCGTCGCCGGAGACAACTTCACGATACCGGCCGGGTTCACCGGCGAGTGGGAGGTCGTGGAAACGACGCGGAAGATCTACGTCATCTACCAGCCCTGACGGGCTTTAGAAAAAGGTGCCGGATTTATTTTTGACAACGGAGCAAGGCACTGCAGCCGGGGGGTGGCCTGTGACGGGAATTAAGCGGACCTCTGGGAGCCATCCCGCAAACGACCAACCCGGTGACTGTCCGTTGCTGACAGTATTGGCTTGGCAAGAAAATAGACCCGGCACCTTTTTCAGCCGAACGAGTGTTCGAGATCGCCGATGAGATCGGCCAGGTCCTCGATGCCGACCGACAGGCGGATGAGCTGGTCGCTGATGCCCAGAGCCTTGCGTTTGGCCGCGGGGACCGACGCATGCGTCATTATCGCCGGGTGATCGACCAGGCTTTCCACGCCGCCGAGGCTCTCCGCCAGCGCAAAGATCCGGCAGCGCTCGAGGAAGGCCCGCGATTCCTTCAGTCCGCCCTTGATGAAAAAGGTAACGATGCCGCCGAAACCGCTCATTTGCGATTTCGCCAGGGCATGTTGCGGATGGGATTCGAGCCCGGGGTAGATTACCCGCTCGACCTGCGGATTTTTCTCCAGCCAGCGCGCGATCGCGAGCGCGTTCCTGCAGTGGCGCTCCATGCGTACGTCCAGTGTCTTCAGCCCGCGCAGCGCGAGGAAACTGTCGAACGGACCCGGCACGGATCCAACCGCGTTCTGCAGGAACGCCAGGCGCTCGGCCAGGTCCTCGTCGCTGGTCACCGCGATTCCGCCCACCATGTCGGAATGGCCGTTCAGGAACTTGGTCACGGAATGCATGACGATGTGGCCGCCAAGCTCCAGCGGCCGCTGCAGGTACGGGGTCGCAAAGGTATTGTCGGTCACCAGGATGATGCCGTGTCGCCTGGCTATGTCGGCCACGGCACGCAGGTCGACGATCTTCAGCAGGGGATTGCTCGGCGTTTCGACCCAGATGAGCCGGGTATTGCTCTTCACGGCCTTCTGCACAGCCTTGATATCGGTCATATCAACGAAGCTGAAATCGAGGCCGGCACTGCGTCGCCGCACCTTTTCGAAAAGGCGTGTGCTGCCGCCGTAAATATCGTCGAGGGCGATGACGTGGCTGCCGCTGTCAATGAGTTCGAGGATCGTGGCGGTCGCTGCCAGTCCGGAACTGAATGCGAACCCGTAACGGCCGGATTCGAGGTCGGCCACGCAGCGCTCCAGCGCCTGGCGCGTCGGATTCTGCGTGCGCGAGTATTCGTAACCCTTGTGCACACCCGGACTCGATTGCACGTAAGTCGAAGTCGCGAATATCGGCGTCATGATCGCGCCGGTTTGCGGTTCCGGCTCCTGCCCCGCGTGTATGGCCCGCGTGGCGAATGCCTGCTTGTTGTCGGATTTACTCATGGCACCTTCTTCAGGCCTGTTTGCGCAAATGGTTCAATACGTCGGAACGCGTGATCAGCCCCATGAACTGATCGCCGTCCATGACCGCGGCATAGGGCTGTACATGCAACATCGCCACCAGATTATTGATACTCGTGTTCTTGTCGAGTTTGATGAACGCCGTCTGCATCGCCGCCTCAACCGGGGCCTGCAGCAATTCCGGCTTGCCGAAGACGAAGCGGATGATGTCGTCCTCCGTGAGGATGCCGACCAGCCGGCCTTCGTGCATGACCGGCAGCTGCGAAAACCCGGCATTTCGCAAACGGTTGTGCGCGGTGGTGACAATATCGGTCGGCCCGACGGTAATGGTTGCACGCTGCCCGTGCGGGCGCCCGATGAGATCGCGCAGATCACCAAAGGACTCCCGCTTTATGAAGCCCTGATCCTCCATCCAGAAATCGTTGAACAGCTTGGACAGGTACTTGTTGCCGGTGTCACAGGCAAAGCTGACCACGCGCCTGGCCTGCTTCTGTTCACGGCAGTAACGCAACGCGGCAGCGACCAGCGTGCCGGTCGATGAACCGGCCAGCAATCCTTCCTTTCGCAGCAGCTCGCGCGCGGTGCTGAACGACTCCGCGTCCGAAATGCTGTAAGCGCGGGTGACGCGATCGAAATCAGCGATGGACGGGATGAAATCTTCGCCGATACCCTCGACCAGCCACGGCGTGCTGCTGCCAAGCTGTCCGTCGTTGATGTAGCCTGCGAGCACCGAACCGACCGGGTCTGCCAGGATCAACTCGACGTCCGGCGCGTTGGCCTTCAGGTACTTGCTGATGCCGCTCACCGTTCCGCTCGATCCCACGCCCAGCACGATGGCATCGACCTTGCCCTCCATCTGTTCGAAGATTTCCGGTGCGGTCGTCGTTTCATGAGCCAGCGGATTATCGGGGTTGCCGAACTGGTTGATGAAATACGCGCCCTTCTCCTCCGCGATGCTCTTGCCGAGATCCTGGTAATACTCCGGGTGCCCCTTGCCGACATCCGATCGCGTCAGCACGACTTCGGCGCCCATGGCGCGCAGGTTGAATATCTTTTCCTGGCTCATCTTGTCCGGCAACACGAGGATGAGGCGATATCCTTTTTGTGCCGCAACCACGGCAAGGCCGAGGCCCGTATTGCCTGCGGTCGCTTCCACGAGCGTGTCACCGGGTTTGATGTCACCGCGTCTCTCGGCCTCCTCGATCATCGATATGCCGAT
>DATICC010000059.1:0-2364 GCA_035457045.1 Woeseiaceae bacterium
CTTGCGCACGATGGATCCGTATCCGGCTTTGGACAGGCCGATGTCGTAATCGATGTCCGGAGACAGTGCAATGCGGATCGGGGACTGGCCCCGATAGTGCCCGTTGACCGTGACGTTGGCGCCACGCGGGATCGTGTTTACCTGCAACTGCGCGTTCGCCGGCTCCAGCCTGATGAGCGGCAGCACCTGGTGTTCGTTGGGCCTCGTCTCGACACTGCCATCCCAGGCTTTGAATCCTTCGAGCACCACGGAAAGTGTGTGGGTCCCCTCCATCAACCGCAAAGTCGCCGGAGTCTGGCCAAGCCGTTCCTCACCCTTGTATACATCGGCGCCGGCGGGTTGCGTCGTAATCTCCACATTCGCCCAGCGCGGCACGAGCTGCACGCTGACCTGCTCGTGACGGCCGAGGCCGGGGATCGACAAGGTATCCGCAAAAGGCAGATAGCCTTCCGCAGTCACCGACACGGAGTGACTGCCGGGCTCGAGTTCGATGGGGCCGAACGGTGCCTTGCCAACGATGGTGTCGTCTACCGTGACCAGCGCGTCCACCACCGGATCGGTCGCGATGGTCAGATGCCCGGGGAGTTTTCGCAATTCGATCACGACGTTGCGGCTCGGCGTCTCGTCGACCAGCAGGGGATGATCCACATCGTAGTAGCCGTCCTTTCTCACGTGAACCACGTACGAGCCCTCGCGCATGAGGACGCGGTCGCCGAAAGGCAGGGTGAACCAGCCGCCACTGATCGACAGTTCGTCCGGCTCCCCCGGCTGCACCTCGAACTTGATGGAGCGCGCACTGAACAGCAAGTACGACAGTAAGAGTAACGCAGCGATACCGGCGGCCACGACCGACTGCCAGCGTAACGCTGGCGTTCGCTCCACGACCGGTCCGGACTCGCGCTTCCGCTGGAAAACTGCCGGCGCTATCAGCTCCTCGGCCGCCTGCCCTTCTGTCGCATCTGGTGGCCGCGTGACGTAGGCACTGTCCTCCAACCGGATTTCGCACAGCAACGTTGCGTGCTCTTCGCGGATCAGCACCCGGCTCCCGTAGAAACCGATGACGTCTCCGGACTTGAGCCGCCGCGTTGCGGTCAGCGGCTCCTCGTTCACGGTCAGCGCCGCACTGCGGCCGATCGGCTGGATGAAAGCCTGCCCGTCGAGCTCGTCCAGCAGCGCCACTGCGGCGCTGCCGGGGCCCGGCAGGCGAATGACACAGTCGCTCGCGGTACCGAGTTTCAGCGGGAGTTTTGCAGTACTGAAGCGGCGATCGCCTTCGCTATCCCGGACCAGAACAGAGTCGAACTTCAAATCTGCTCCTCACACTGGATGACGATCGGCTTCATTTCGATTTCCGGTGCGACGCGAAACTCGAGGCGTACGTCGCGATACCCCGGGCGGCTGCCGACGGCAACGTACACGCCGGGTCGCAATGTCAATTCCTGCATCGCAAATGCGCCGAACCTGCCGACTTTATAGATCGAGACATCGGTGACTCCGTCGGAGACCAGCTGCACGCCGAGCGGGGTCGCCGCGCGTTTCAGCAGGCGCGACAATTCCTCCTTCTGATCCGTGAGCCGTGGTCCCTGGTCCGGCATGCGCGATATGTCGAGCAGCAATCTCGTTGCCTTCTGCATGGTCAAATCGTCACTCAGAGAATCCGGGTCGCCGATGTAGCTTGCCAGACTATTGTGCAGGGCGACACGCTGATTGGCGCGGCCCAGGCCTTCCTTTGCAAACTGCAGGTCAGGATCGATGTCGAGCAACGCCTGGTAAGTGGCCGTCGCCAGCTCCCATTGCTCGCCGGCGACTTGCTGTTCGACTTCACTTTCGAGGTCGCGGATGTTTTGCAGGCGCACCTCCTGATCCACCTGCAGCAATCCGTCGGCCGCCTCGCGGGATTCGGGAATGATGGCCTTCGCTGCGCTGAACGCCGCCCGAGCGCTGTCGTAATGGCCCGCGGCAAGCGCATCGAAGCCTTCCGTCATACGCTGGTTGAACGTCCATTCACGGATCGCGATGCGCACGCGTTCCAGGCCGGTTACCGCGGGTTGCCATCCACCATCGAGTTCCAGCGCTTTTTCGAATGCCAGCCTGGCCGCGTCCAGTTCCAGGTCCTTTTCGTACTGCAAGCCCTGGTCCGTCAGGCTCATGACGGCTTCAAGATTCTGCGCGCGCGCTAATCCCTGTTCCGCTTCCGCGTGTCCCGGCGTGATGGCCACGGCGAGGTCGTAGAGGCGTATTGCCTCGAGGTGGTCGCCCCGCGTGAAAGCCTCATGAGCGGCGGCAAGCGTGCTGCGGAATACGCTGTCGATCCGGTCGAAGAACGGATCCAGCATCCTGATCGCCTCACGGTAGTTGCGCAGG
>DATICC010000060.1:0-11888 GCA_035457045.1 Woeseiaceae bacterium
GCACGCGATCTCGACACTGGTATCCGACAGCGTGGCATTTCGAAACTGCATTTGCCTGAGCCACATCGTCGACAAGGACGGCAAGAAGATGTCGAAGTCCGTGGGCAACATCGTCAATCCATATGACGTGTTCGACACGGTCGGAGCCGATGCCCTGCGCTGGTACTTCCTTGCCCGGTTGTCGCCGGAAGTGCAGAAGCGCATTTCTGTCGAGATCGTTGCCGACGTTGCGAGTTCATTCATCAATACGTTCTGGAATACCTACGGGTTCTTCGTGCTGTACGCAAGACTCGACGACGTCGATCTGAAGACGCCGCTGCCGGTCCGGCAACGGCCCGAGATCGATCGCTGGGCAATGGCTCTGTTGAATCGTACGATTCGTGATTGCACGTCTGCGATGGACAACTACGATGCGAAGTCTGCCGGCGATGCGATCGAGTCATTTGTCGACCAGCTCAGCAATTGGTACGTACGGCGTAATCGCCGCCGCTTCTGGAAATCGACCGACGCCCAGGACAAGCGCTCGGCCTACCTGACCCTTTACGAATGCCTGGACACGGTGCACCGGTTGATGGCGCCCTTCGTGCCGTTCCTGGCAGAAAACGTTTATCAGAATCTGGTTCGGAGCGTCGATGCCGATGCGCCGCTCAGCGTGCACATGAGCGAGTGGCCGGTCGCCGACGACAGCCGCGACGACGACCAGCTGTTGTTCGATATCGGCGTCGTGCAAAAGGTCGTTGGCCTGGCGCGCGCGGCGCGGGGGCAATCCGGTGTGCGCACACGACAGCCCCTGTCGCGGATGCTGGTGCGTGCGCCGAGCGACGATGCGATGCGGGCGCTGAGCGGGCACAAGGAGCAGATTCTCGAAGAGCTCAATGTCAAGAACATCGAATTCATCGCTCGCGATGCGGGGCTGGTCTCGTACAGGATCAAGCCGAATCTGCCACGCATCGGCAAGCTCTACGGCAAACAGATTCCGGAGATCCGGCGTGCACTCGAGCAGGCCGACGGGGCGGCCATTGCGGGTGCCGCGGCGCGCGGCGAGAGCTTCGTAATCACCGTGCCTTCCGGGGAGATAACCCTCGGCAGTGAAGATGTGCTCATCGAAACCGGCGCCGCTGCGGGCTATGCCTGTGCAGAGGATGCGGGTTACCTGACCGCGCTCGACACCAGCGAAACGGAAGCGCTGGTGCGAGAGGGTCTCGCGCGCGAGTTGATCAGGACAGTGCAGGACGCGCGGAAACAGGCAGGGCTCGAGGTATCCGACAGGATAACCCTTGGTATCAGCGGGTCGGCCGGTGTACAGGCGGCGCTGGAGGAATATCGTCCGTACCTGATGGCTGAGACCCTGGCGACCGACTGGGCCGTCGGCCAGGCGAGCCCCCTGTTTCGGGAACAACGGCAGCTGGACGACGAGAGCTGGACCATTGAGTTCAGCAAGGCCGCGACGGGCTGACCCGGCGCGCTCTCAGGCGGGACTCGCGCTTGCCAACTATTCCAAACTTCTGCTATAAGAATTCGACGCAGGTGCTTGAAAGACCACAGAGTAGAGAGGGACATTCTGGCGGTTCGTCCGCGGGTTGCAGGAGGCGACCGACTCGAAAAGCGTAAGAAGCCGCTGGATGAGGAAACAAAAGCGGCGTGTCAAAAATAAAAACGCTGGAGTGGAGATGTCCAACCACGTCGATAGCCTTTTCGCGGCCGTATCCGAACTGGCCGGTCACGGCAATATAAAACAACGACTTATGCTGGCTTACGAGCAACATGTTGTCGGCATCCAGAGTGATGATCTGCCTTTGCACCTGTCCGGGACCCTGTCCGAGCTGCGCGAGCGGATGACCTGTGTCGAGCCCATAAATGGCGAAGGCCCGGTGTGTGCCTCAGTGCGCAAGATGTCGGTAGACGAAGCCTGCGAGTGTGCTGCTGTCGTCGTGCGCCTTTACGGCGACATGATTCGTTACCAGGACGACGCCCAGGAGATGCTGCCCCTGCAGGTGAACGGCCACAACGCTCGCATGTCGTCAGCGAAACAGCTTGTGCCGCCATTCCTGGTCAAGTCCGCCAGGCTGCGCTCGGGCTGAGGGCGACCGCATGCCGGAGGGCCCGGCAACGGCAAAGGTGCATTACGGCGCGTCGCTGTCGCGGATCGGGTAATACACGTAGGTAATCAACTCGGCTTCGGCGGTGCGGGTCGGGTCGCTGACGTAGGATTCCCAGGCATCACCGTTACGCGCAATGCCATAGGCGGCGAGGTAAGCGGCAATCTTGTCGTGGGTCTGGCCGAGCGACAGGTATGAGCCGACATGCCTCACCCTGATGGCCGGTCCCGCGTACGTCTTGCCGAGCAAGACGCCCTGTGAATTTCTCGGCGTCTCATCGGTAATGCCGTGCACCGGGATGGCCGCGTCGAATGCCAGATCCTGGCCGTGGTACCCGCGGCTGATCGAGATGGCGGGACCAGCCTCGGTCAATCCGTTGCGGTCGATGAAGTTCAATACCCGGAAGTACGCGTCCCCCATGGACTCGGAAATAGCGGCGGCCAGCGGAATGCTGTTCGTACTCAGGTAGGCAATGTCCTGTGCTTCGACAACGATCGTTTCGATTTCCGTGGCACTGAAGTCCGCGCGTGGCAATCGTTCCGCCATGGACTTGAGATTCCTGAGTCCCGACTCGTAATCCTCTCCGATGATGTTGTCCAGCATCAGTCCCGCGTACCGTCCGAGCAGATTCATGCCGAAGCCCGCGTCGAAAGACCACAGGACTGTTGTGCCGGAATCCGACGGGCGCAAGGCAAAAGTCACGGTCGCGCTGCCTTGGCCGCCCAGCTCGAGCTCGCTGACCACCTTTTCATAGGGAACACTCTCCGTGATGTGCTGGGAGCCCTGACCGACGATATCCCCGTCCCATTCGAGGGTGGCGCCGACGCCGCGCCGCGCGCCGCCGATTTCGAATCGTGCGTTGGGATCGGATTCCTGCCACGGCGACCACTTGGCGACCTGGCGAAAATCATTGACCAGGGCAAAAATCGTGGCTGCCGGCGCATCGATAAGGATTTCGCGTTCGACATGCGCACGCGACGGCAGAAAGATGCCGACTGCCAGCACCAGCAACAGGATGCCACCGACACCGATGAGTACCTTTCTTGCGAGCTGCATTCTTGCTTTCCGGGATGCATGGATGCGGGAAATGCTCACATTGCGTCAGCCGCTCTGCCAGTGCAAGCGGCACCTTGCAATGCTGTCAGTAGCAGAGGCGGGCGCCCTTCGGCACAATGGCCAGCTTCAGGTAAGCGGTGCGGCAGCGTGGAAAACAAAGCCAGGTCAGAGCAACCAATCGGCGTCTTCGATTCCGGCGTCGGCGGATTGACCGTACTGAAAGCCATTCGCGAGCGACTGCCGGATGAACACCTCGTGTACCTCGGCGACACGGCCAGGTTGCCGTACGGAACTAAAAGCCCGGCGTCCGTACTGCGTTACGCGATGCAAGCGACCGCGCACCTGAGATCGCGCGGTGTGAAAATGCTCGTTATCGCCTGCAACACGGCGTCGGCGGTGGCCCTCGATGATTTGCAGCGGGCATTGGCACCCTTGCCGGTCATCGGCGTGGTGGAGCCAGGCGCCAGGGCAGCGACTGCCGCACGCCCTGCGGCCAGGCACCTCGTGCTGGCGACCGAGGCAACGGTCAGGCTCGGCGCCTACGGCAAGGCTATACGACGGCTGGATCCGCAGGCCTCGGTCAGGGAGCTGGCCTGCGAACTGATGGTGGCCCAGGCAGAGGAGGGTTGGACGAGCGGCGACATAGCGACGGCCATAGTCCGGGAGTATCTCAGGCCGATGATTACCGGTTCCGGCGCTTACCAGCCGGAATCGCTGATCCTCGGCTGCACGCATTTCCCGATACTCGGCGACGCCATCCGCAGCGTCGTTTCGCCGCAGGTCTCGATCACCGATTCTGCGGGAACGACGGCTGCAGTGGTGGCCAGCGAACTGCTTGCACGCGGCCTCAACAGAGCGTCGGCGGAACCTGCGCGGTTGCAACTCCTCGCAACCGATGGCGCGACCCGGTTTGCCCGCGTCGGCGGCACATTCCTCGGCGAGCAGTTGGCCGCCGGGGACATCGAGCTCGTCGATCTGTGAGATAATCCGGGCAAATCTGATTCAAGGCGGGAACCCCTCGTGAAATTGAAGACCTGTCTGCGCCTGACGGGCGCTGCCTTATTGGGAGTTTTGCTTCTGCTTGGCTGCGGCCGGCCCGAACCCGAAGTCGCGATCACGGACGTTGCATCCGGCCCGCCGGCCGAAGTTCAGCCACGGCCGGATATCTACGCCGAAGTCGCCCTCGTTTCCGACCTGTCGGGGCTCAGTACGGAAGAGCGCAAGATGCTGGTGCTGATGATCGAAGCATCACAAGTCATGGACAGCCTCTTCTGGCAGCAGGCTTTCGGTGACAATTACCAGGAATGGCTGGCCGGCATCGGCGTGGCCGAAGTGCGGCAATTTGCCGAACTGAATTACGGACCCTGGGACCGGCTGGACGGCGACAAGCCCTTCATGCCCGGCTTCGGCCCGAAGCCGCCGGGCGCGAATTTTTACCCGGGCGACATGACCAGAGAAGAGTTCGAAGCCGCGGAACTGGATGACAAGGCCGGCCTTTACTCCCTCGTCCGCCGTAACGAGTCCGGAGCCTTGTACACGGTGCCCTACCATGTCGCGTACGCGCCGGAATTGAAAAAAGCAGCCGAGCTGCTGCACGCCGCCGCCGAGCTCAGTGAGCACGAGGGCTTTGCAGACTATCTGCGCATGCGCGCCGATGCATTGCTGAGCGACGATTTTCAGGCCAGTGACATGGCCTGGATGGACGTCAAGACGAACCGCATCGAACTCGTAATCGGGCCGATCGAAACTTACGAGGACCAGTTGTTCGGTTTTCGCAGCGCATACGAGTCCTACGTACTCATCAAGGACATGGAGTGGAGCGAACGGCTGGCGCGGTTCGCCGAGTTCCTTCCGGAACTCCAGCGCGGCTTGCCGGTGGATGGCGCATACAAGGCAGAAACTCCGGGTACGGATTCGGACCTGAACGCCTACGATGTCGTGTACTACGCCGGCCACAGCAACGCAGGATCCAAGACGATCGCGATCAACCTGCCGAACGACGAAGTCGTACAGCTGCAAAAGGGCACGCGGCGCCTGCAGTTGAAGAACGCGATGCAAGCGAAGTTCGAGAAAATACTCGAGCCGATCGCCGATGTATTGATCGACAGCTCGCAACGGCGACACGTGGACTTCGATTCATTCTTCGCCAATACGATGTTCCACGAGGTCGCGCACGGGCTCGGCATCAAGAACACGATTGACGGCAAGGGAACCGTTCGCGCAGCACTGCTCGATACCGCATCCAGCATGGAAGAGGGCAAGGCGGACATTCTCGGCCTTTATATGATTACGAAGTTGCACGAGGCCGGAGAGCTGGGCGAGATCGACCTGCGCAACAACTACGTGACGTTCATGGCAGGCCTGTTCCGCTCGATACGCTTCGGCGCAAGCAGCGCCCACGGCAAAGCCAACATGGTTCGTTTCAATTTTTTCGCCGAGCACGGAGCCTTCGTAAGGGACCCGGAGAAGGGCACCTACAGCGTGGATTTTCAGCGCATGCAGGAAGCCATGGCAGAACTGTCGAAGCTGCTGCTCACGCTGCAGGGTAACGGTGACTATGCGGGGGCAACCCGCCTGATGGAGGAGAAAGGGATCGTGAGCGCAGAGCTCCAGGCCGATCTCGATCGGTTGACATCAGCGAGCATTCCGGTGGACATCGTTTTCAACCAGGGCGTGGCGGAGCTGGGCCTGGAATGAACATGGCAAGGGAGGCAAGCGGAGTGAGCATGCAGATTCGTGCAATGGCGCTGGCAGCGATACTGGGCGTAGCCCTCGGGGGCTGCTCGCGGCCGACGGAGGAACCGCGCACGGAACCGCGCACGGAACCGGGCACGGAAGCGGTCACGGAAGCGCGGCCAGTCTGGGCAGAGTTTGCGAGTACGACAATCGCCGAATACTACCGCCGCAATCCGGAGACGGCGGTCAACGCAGGCCTGCACGAATACGACGGCCGCATGCGCGACCTCAGCCTGGCGGCGAACCAGGAGTACCTCGATTGGCTGGAGCGGACCCGGGGCGAAATCCAGGCATACGACGGGCTCGAGGGCGTCGAGGAGTTCGAGCGCCAATACCTGCTGGCTGCATTGGCCGGAGAGATTTTCGACTACGGCACCTCCGGCTTCATCCGCAGCAACCCGATCTTCTATTCAGGCCACATCGGCACGAGCGTGTATATCGACCGCGACTATGCGCCTCTGACTGTACGGCTTGGCGCATTCAATCGCTACATAGCGCAATTGCCGGCATTTCTCCAGATCATGAAGTCGAATCTCGAGCCGCCGCTTCCGGCTCCGTACGTGCAGGTCGGACAACGTATCCTGGCGGGCTATGCCGATTATCTGCGGAATACGGTGCCCGGCATATTTTCGTCCGTCGAAGACGAGGAGTTGCAGGCCGAGTTCAAGGCCGTGAACACTGCCGCCATTGACGCGGCGCAGCAGGCGGCGGACTGGCTGGACACATTGAAGGACGGCGCAAACGACGACTACGCGTTGGGCGAGGAACGGTTCCTGCAGATGCTGCGCGACAAGGAAGGGATTGACATCAGCATCGCCGAGTTGAAGGCGGCAGGTGAACGAGACCTGCAGGCCAATCTGATCGCTCTCGAGGAAGCGTGCGCGAAGTTCGCGCCGGGGAGTGACGTCAAGGATTGCGTGCTCGACGTGCAGAACAGGAAGCCCGAGGGCGGCGCGGTGGAGGGCGCGAGACGGCAGTTGCCGATGTTGCGGCAATTCCTCGAGGACAACGAGCTGGTGACGATACCGGGTACGGAAGAGGCACTGGTCGACGAAGCGCCGCCGCACCGGCGCTTCAATGCGGCGTACATCAACATTCCGGGGCCCTATGAATCGGGACTGCCGAGCACTTACTACATAGCCCCGGCGGACCCCGAGTGGTCAGTAGAGGATCAGCGCGCCTACATACCGGGAGAGACCAGCTTGCTGGCGATCTCGGTTCACGAAGTGTGGCCGGGTCATTTTCTGCAGTTCCTGCACGCGAACCGCGCTGACAACAGTGTGGGCCGTCATTTCGGTACCTATACCTTTACCGAAGGCTGGGCGCATTACACCGAACAGATGATGTGGGATGCGGGCCTCGGCGAGGGCGATCCGGAAGTGCGTATCGGCCAGCTGCTGAACGCATTGTTGCGAAACGTGCGCTACCTGTCGGCGATAGGCCTGCATGCTGAAGGCATGACAATCGACGAGAGCCGGCAGATGTTTCTCGACAAGGCCTTCCAGGATTACGGCAACGCGGAGCAGCAATCCCTGCGCGGAACCTACGATCCCGGTTACCTGAATTACACGCTCGGCAAGCTGATGATCAACAAGCTGCGCAGCGACTGGGTACGGGATCGCGGCGGCAGGGAGGCCTGGGGCGAATTTCACGATCGTTTCCTCGCATACGGCTCGCCCCCGATTCCGCTGGTGCGGCGGCAGATGCTGGGCGAGGACTACGAGGGGGATAGCGCGCTGCTGCCCTGACCGGCATCAGTCGACCGCGAGCGCTGATTTGTCCAGTCGGGCGAGGCGATTGCCGAAAAGGGAGCTCAGGAACAAGGCATCCCTGGTCTCGAATACACCGGTGATCGACGGGTACCTTGCGTAGCTGTCCTGCAGGTTCATCAACACTACGCCGTCGCCATCGATGCCGATGACGTGCGATGACTTTTGCGCTGCCGGGCGCATGGCCCGGGGTAAACGCAGGATTACTTTTCGTGCCCAGGGCCGGGCGGAAAGCTTGTCGATCAGCTCGTTCCTCGGAGCGACCAGGCCAATCCAGAAGCGTTCGCCGAGGCCGGTATTGATGTTGTCGGGAAAGCCCGGGAGGTTTTCCAGCACAACCTCGCTCGTGCCGCGTTTCGGACCGTCCAGCCAGTAGCGCCGGATCCTGTAGCTGGCTGTCTCGCTGACCAGCAGGAACCGCTGGTCGGCACTGACGGCAACCCCGTTGGCATAGTTCAGGCCGCTCATGATCACACGCGTCTTACCCGTCGCAGGGTCGTACTCGAAGACGCGACCGTGAGCACCGTGCTCGACGATGTCGAGCAGGCTCGCGTCGTAAGTGCCTCCGAATTCCCGTCCGCTGAATTTCGAACTCGACTCGGAAAAAAAGACCCTGTTGTCCGCCGCTACAGCGACGTCGTTCGGGTACACCGGCTGGCCGGGGGACCATTCGCCGACCAGCAGGCTGACCCGTCCGTCAGGGGATACGGACTGCAGGCCGAGCATGGAGTTGGCCACAACGAGATTGCCTATGCCGTCGAACTCCAGACCCAGGGGTCGGCCGCCCGTTTCGGCAAAAACCTCGAGATCGCGGCCATCAGGCCGGAGGCGGATGATCCTGCCGTCGAGCGAACTGGCAAAAATATAGCTGCCGGCACCCGTGATGTCCTCCGGACTTTCGTGCGAGCCGAGGTCGATGATCGCAGCCTTGCCCAGCCGGTCATTGGCCTCGTAGGGGTCCACCAGGCCGGCATTCCGCGGCGCGTCCCAGGCGACCGGCGAGACCGGAACAGGCCAGGTCAGCAGGTAGACAAGTGCCAGAACGAGGCCGGCGAGAATGACGAGCGAAACACGTTTCAGCATCGGCTGTATGCTTGCGCCGCTCAGCCGATCATTCGCAGGAATTCGGCGCGAGTGCGCGCATCCTTGCGAAACAGCCCGAGCATCTGGCTGGTGACCATCGAGACACCGGATTTGTGTACACCGCGCGTTGTCATGCATTGGTGGGTTGCGTCTATCACGACACCGACGCCCCGAGGATTGAGTACTTCGTTGATGCAGTTTGCGATTTGCGCCGTCATTTTTTCCTGTACCTGAAAGCGCCTTGCAAATGCGTCGACGACACGCGCCAGCTTGCTTATGCCGACCACCTTGTCGCTCGGCAGGTAACCGACGTGCGCCTTGCCTATGATCGGCGCCATATGGTGTTCGCAATGCGATTCGAACGCAATGTCGCGCAGCACGATCATTTCGTCGTACCCCTCGACCTCCTCGAAAGTACGCCGCAGGTACATGACCGGATCGTCCTTGTAGCCGCTGAACCAGTCTTCATACGCAAGCGCGACACGCTTGGGTGTATCCGCCAGCCCCTCACGTGCGGGGTCCTCGCCGGCCCACAAAAGCAGTGTGCGCACGGCCTCTTCAGCCTGCTCGCGGCCCGGGCGCTTCGGTTTTGCCTTGCTTGCCTTCTTCAATTCCTCACCTGCTCGATGCTCTTAAATTGCGGACTCGGCCGATACTACCTGCATTGGCAGCCGGGATGTAGTTGCCGGTCATTCGTCGATCCTGGCCGGCCAATCCGCCTTGAGCAACCGGGACAATGCCCGGTCGGCCAGCAGTTTTCCGCGAGTCTGGCAGCGCGGGCAATAATTCGTTTCGTTGCTCTTGTAGCGTATCCGCTGCACCGCCACCGAGCAGACCGGGCAAGGCTTGCCGTATCGGCCGTGAACTGCCATGCCGTCGCGAAACGCCGTCACCTTGCCGGGGAACCGGCCGGCGGAATCGGCCAGCAGTCTGTCGCGCCAGGTGCCGAGCACGTCGCGCATTGCCTCATACAGCCTCTGCTGTTCGGTGCAATCGAGTTTTCGTGTCAGGG
This sequence comes from Woeseiaceae bacterium, assembly GCA_035457045.1. Taxonomy (GTDB): domain Bacteria; phylum Pseudomonadota; class Gammaproteobacteria; order Steroidobacterales; family Woeseiaceae; genus JAKEGN01. Next base: position 9,756 of record DATICC010000060.1, read on the forward strand.
CGACAGGCGACAGCCTCGCGGCATGCAGTATTTCGTCGGAGTAGCTGTTACCGATGCCGCTGAATTTGTGTGGGTCGGTCAGGGCGCGTTTGAGTGTACGGTTCTCGCTGGTCAGCCGAGCAGTAAATTCGTTGATGGAACAGTGCAGCGGTTCGATGCCGCCCGGATCCTGTGCCGCGAGAGCGTCGTCTCCATGCACGAAGTGCAACGATGCGCGTTTCTTCGAGCCGGCCTCGGTCAACGACATCGATCCGCTGGAGAATTCGAAGATGGCCAGATGGTTTCGGCCAGGCGGCTGTGTGCCGCTCTCGTGCCAGTGCAAGCGGCCGGCGATCATCAGGTGCAACACCAGCCAGTACTCCCCTTCGAGACCGATGGCGATGCGCTTGCCGATGCGCTTCGATCCGGAAACGATTCGGCCGTTGGCTGCGGCGAGCGGTGGTTCCACCGTGCGCAGCAGGAAAGGCGATGCCAGCCGCACCTGCTTCAGCACTGTCCCGGTGATGCGTTCCCCGAGTCGAGCGACATAGACATCGATGTCAGGCAGTTCCGGCATCGGACGCGGCCTCTCACTCGTGCGGGTACCTGAACCTCAGCCTGCTCTCAGGTAAGACCGACCGGGCAGCTGACCCCGGTGCCGCCGATACCGCAATAACCGGCAGGGTTCTTGGCGAGGTATTGCTGGTGATAGTCCTCGGCGTAGTAAAACTCGCCCAGGTTGGCGATCTCGGTCGTAATCGTACCGTGCCCGGCTTCGCTCAGCTGATGCTGGTAAGTGACCATCGATGCCCTCGCGAGCCGTGCCTGGCGCGCGTCTGTCGTATAGATTGCCGAACGGTATTGCGTGCCGATGTCATTGCCCTGTCGCATCCCTTGCGTCGGATCATGATTCTCCCAGAACACTTTCAGCAATTCGTCATAGCTGATCTGGTTCGGGTCGAACACGACCAGCACGACCTCGGCATGCCCGGTGAGCCCGGCACAAACTTCCTTGTAATCGGCGTTCGGTGTACTGCCTCCCGCGTAGCCGACAGCTGTCGTCCAGACTCCTGGCGTCTCCCAGAAAAGGCGTTCCGCTCCCCAAAAGCAGCCCATGCCGAACACGGCCTTGCACATCTCGTCGGGAAAGGGCTCCTTGATGCTGTGCCCGTTGACGAAGTGTTTTGCAGCGACTGCCATGGGTGTGCTGCGTCCCGGTAGCACTTCCCGCGCGTCGGGCATCGTTGTTCTCCTGTTTTTCACTGACATCGATCTAGTACCCGGTGGTCGAAGGTTGACCGGCGGCGGTCTGTCGGTCGCTGTCGCCCGGCTGGATGGCAACATACATGCCGCCGCGGCGCGGCTGGTCGACTATGCCATCGGCGCTCAGAAATCGAAACGGTATCGACTGTTCCTTGCCGCGTTCGATCGCCCGGTAGACCCCGAAATGCAGGTGCGGCAGTGCCGAATGACCGGTGTTTCCGGACAATCCGATCAGCTGGCCGGCAGAAATCCGATCGCCGGCCTCGACCAGCACACCGCCCCGCTGCAAATGATAGTACTCACCGGTTGTTTCGTCGTCGTGCAGGATGACGATGTAATTGGCCTCACCGGCACACTCGTCGCTCCAGCAACCGCGGGAAAACGACTCCTCGATCCTCGCCACGACGCCACCTCTTGCCGCATGTACCGGCGTGCCTTCGCTCATTTTGAAGTCGACAGCATACTGCTCGGTACCCGTGTGACTGAACCGCGAACCGAATCCCTGCAGGACGCGGTAACTGCGGCCACTCTCATAGGGAAGCATGTAAACCAGCTCCTCGTCATGCGCGGCGTCCATGTTGCCGATGGTCCACTGGCAGTTGAACGGCCGGCCGGACCTGGCCAGGGAATCAATTGCCTGGCCGTCACCGCGGTCCTTGACCGGCAGCACGAGCGCCTGCCCTGCGGCGAGTGTGCGGGTAATCTGCGCCGGTCCGTCGACACGGTATTTTCGAGTATTGAACTGAATGGAAAACGTCACCGGCACGGAGCTCATGTTCGTCGCCAGCAAATCTCCCGCACCGTCACCGATCGCCGGGGCAATACAGATCCAGTCGCAGCTGCAAGCGGCCTGGGCTGTTGCGAAAGGCTGCATCAGGAACAAGCAAGGGA
>DATICC010000061.1:0-4146 GCA_035457045.1 Woeseiaceae bacterium
AGGCAGCGAGCCCCAGCAACAGCCAGCCGATCGCAAAACGGCAGTTGACGGCGCCACTCACGGCCGATCTCCGTCGGCACCGCCGATCACGATTCGGTCGCGCCCTTCGGACTTCGCCCGGTACAACGCAACGTCGGAACGTGCCAGCAGTGACTCGCCAAGAGTCTTGAATTCCCTTGCTGAACGGTCGGGCGATGTGCTCGCAATGCCGATGGAAACAGTGATCGTCACCTGCTGGTTCCCGCCGACTTCGATCGGGCTCGCGGCGACGGAGGCCCTGATACGCTCGGCAAGCCGCGTGCCGGCCTCGGTCGTCGTCGCCGGCATCAGTACCACGAACTCTTCACCCCCGTAGCGGGCGGCGATGTCGCTCGCGCGGACCTGCGACTCTATGCGCTGGGCGATTTCGGCAAGCACCCTGTCGCCGGCTGCATGACCCCAGGTGTCATTGACGCGTTTGAAATGATCGATATCGATCATCAGCGCCACCAGGCAAGTGCTGTCCCGTGCCGAGCGTGCAAGCTCTTCCGTCAGTCGCATCTGCAGGTATCGCCGGTTATGCCAACCCGTCAGGACATCGGTGAACCCGCTGCGCAGAAGTCGCGCCCGATTTACGACGTTCTCGAGTGCGAAGGTCGCGATGACGCCGAGGTGCGCGAGAAAGTCGGTGGCATGCTGCCTGGTGAATCGATCCTTGTCCGGGCTGGCGAAATTGATGCTGCCAAAGAGCGCACCCTGATGAATGAGGGGGATGATCGCGATGCTGCCGATTCCACTGATGCCGGGAAACAGCAGCTGGTGGTCTGCGGCGTTGAAAGGCCCGGTCCATGGCTGCCGAAGCGCGGTGTAGCCGGGGGTGATACCTGTCATGGCTTCCACGAAGTGCACGTCGGGCAGCGGCCCGGGTTCGCCATTGACCACGCCGAGCAGGTGGCGGACTTCATGGTCGGGGTCCGCGATCACGACAGTGACACGGTCCAATCCATAGCTCTCACGCAGGTAACAGGTGATCGTGCGAAATAGCGCCTGCAGGTCAGCAGCTCGCAGCAGTTCGAGCTCGCGCTCCTGCGAGCGCCGGAAAATCTCCATGTTCTTCTCAACCTGATCTGTCATCAGGTCCAGCTTTTGATTGACCAGATCGAGTGTCCTGTACGGATCCCTCTCTTGCTGCATGAGTGCTCGTCCAATGCTCCCTCCCCGAGGCATTGCTTTTATCAAAAACCGTGCCTGGAGTCGCGTGCGTTGTCCGCGGTTCGCTCATCCGGAATCGCTGTCGCCGACTAGCGACGTCTCGCCAGGTAATCTTTGCCCCTGATCATGAGATCGACAAAGCCGGATTCGTCTCCCTGTGCCACCAGCTGGCGAATTCTGGACGCCGCATCGCAGAGTGCATCGAGCGGGCCGAGACCGAACTTGTTCAGATGTTGAATTTCGAAATAGAGGTGCGGGTTGTCCCGGGCGACGGCTGCGGAGACAAGTAATTGCGCATCGAATGTCGTCGACGAGAGCTGTGCCAGTCTCGGCGCCGCTTCGCCGCTCTCCGCAAGTGCCGTAAAGAATGCGATGTTCAATGCATGCGACAGCCCAAGCACATAGGCAATCATGCGATCGTGATCATCCAGTCCCATGTCCAGCTGCTCCACCATCGTCGACGCAAACAATTGCTTCGCCGAAGCGGTCGCTGCAGCATGGCCGGCGTCCACAAAGATGAGGTGGCGCCCGGACAAAAGCTCGGTGTCCGGTCCAAACATCGGATGCAGTGAGCTGACGCGGCAACCCGCGGCTTTCAATGCTTCGAGACCTTTGCGCAGCGGTGTTTTCAAAGAGCCTATGTCAAATACCAGTCCGCGTGGGCGTTGCTCGGCCAGCTCGGTAAGGATCTGCCCTGACACAGCCAGCGGCGTCGCCACGACGATGATTTCGTAGTCGACCCCTGCCTCGCGCCACTCCCTGAAATTGCCGGCGGATCCCGTAATATTGTGATCGGCGACGTGCGTTACAAAACCCTGTGATTTGAAGAACTCGACGAACCAGCCACCCATCTTTCCGGCGCCGCCGATGACGAGCACGCGCTGGCCGTCGCCTTTGCCCTCCGCCACAACCCGGTCGCGCTCCTGGCTGGCCAGCGAGGAACGGATCAGCACACGCAGGATCTGCTCCGTGAGCTTCGGATCGACTCCGAGAGTCCTGGCATGGCGCGCTGCCGTTTCGAGCACATCTTTCTCGCGCTCGTAGTCCCGCGTCGCCAGGCCGCTGGCGAGTTTGTTGCGACCGATCTCGGTGACGACTTTCTGCCTTTCGGCCACCAGCTCGACAAGCTGCCGATCGACCGCATCGAGGCGGATGCGCAGTTCATCCAGGTTCATACTACGAACGCCCTTCCTTGCGATCCGGTCCGAACACCGGATGCTAGATTTACTGAACCGCCATGGCAATCGACAGTCGTGCTGCCCGGCCTGTCAGGCGGGGGACATGCCTGTCCGACGTCGATGGTGCCTGCTTTCAGGCCAACGCGAATCATGCGAACATTGACCGCCTTTTGACGAGGCAAGCCAGGGAGAACCAACGAAAATGAAAACTCGCGCCGCCGTTGCCTGGGCCGCAGGCAAACCTCTTGAAATAGAAGAAATAGAAATCGCTGCTCCGAAGAAGGGAGAAGTGCTGTTGCGAAATGTTGCCACCGGGGTCTGCCACACGGACGCATTCACCCTCTCCGGTGAAGATCCGGAGGGAATATTTCCGGCGGTCCTCGGTCACGAAGGTGGCTCGATCGTCGAAGAAGTCGGGGCCGGCGTCAAGAGCGTAAGGGTGGGCGACCACGTGATTCCCCTGTACACGCCGGAGTGCGGTGAGTGCAGCTTCTGTACGTCCGGCAAGACCAACCTGTGCCAGGCAATACGCGCAACCCAGGGCAAGGGCCTGATGCCCGACGGCACGTCGCGTTTCTCCAAGGCCGGCAAACCGATCTTTCACTACATGGGTACATCGACTTTCAGCGAGTACACGGTGCTTCCCGAGATAGCCGTAGCGAAGATCAGCGCCGAGGCACCGCTGGAAAAGGTGTGCCTGCTCGGATGCGGGATCACGACCGGCATCGGTGCCGTCCTCAACACGGCGAAAGTAGAGCCCGGGGCAACGGTTGCCGTTTTCGGTCTGGGCGGCGTCGGCCTGAGCGCCATACAAGGCGCAACCATGGCGAAAGCCGGCCGCATTATCGCGATCGATATCAACCCGGAGAAATTCGAGCTTGCCAGGCAAATGGGCGCAACCGATACGGTAAACCCGAAGGATCACAGCGCACCCATCCAGGAAGTCATTGTCGAGATGACCAAAGGTGGTGTCGACTATTCCTTTGAATGCGTCGGTAACGTCAAGCTCATGCGCGCCGCGCTGGAGTGCTGCCATAAGGGCTGGGGCGAGTCGGTTATAGTCGGGGTGGCCGGAGCCGGACAGGAGATATGCACGCGGCCGTTCCAGCTGGTCACCGGCCGCGTGTGGCGCGGCACTGCATTCGGCGGCTGCAAGGGACGGTCACAGTTGCCCGGCATGGTCGAGCAGTACATGGACGGCGAGATCAAGGTCGACGAGTTCATCACGCATACCATGCCGCTCGAGGACATCAACAAGGCCTTTGATCTCATGCACGCCGGCAAGAGCATACGATCCGTCATCCATTTTTGAAGGCCCGATCGACGCAGGTGCTCGCCGCTTCGCGGTTTGCTAATCTGCGGGCGGTCCGCGCAATTCGCGGAATCATTTGCGGGCCAGCCCGGAGCATTTGTGAACGAACCCCGTAACCTGGACCTGTTGCCCGAAATCTTGCCCCAGGATCCCCTGCATTGGGCCGACGCCTGGATCAAGGAAGCCGCCGCCGCGCAGGTCCAGCGAAATCCCAACGCAATGACACTGGTGACCGTCGGCCCGGAGGGCAACCCGTCCGCGCGAATGGTGCTGTTGAAGAAATTCGTGCCCGATCCGGGCTACCTCGTCTTCTATACCAACTACAAATCGAGAAAAGCTGTCGAGATCGCGGCGAGCAGTCGCGTGGCCGCTCTGTTTCACTGGGACGCCGTCGGACGCCAGATTCGCATCGAGGGCGTGGCCGTTCGCTCACCGGACGGTGAAAGCGACGAGTATTTCGCGACT
>DATICC010000062.1:0-4852 GCA_035457045.1 Woeseiaceae bacterium
TCGTGCAGGGTCTTTTCTATCGACGGGCCCACGCCCTTGATTTGTCTGAGGTCGTCTTTGTCATCGACTCCGCTCGCGTGGTTGCCCGACGTCATGACGTAAGGTGGAGCGGCCTCGGCAGGCTCCGCATTCAACGGCGCGGAATTGACGGCATTGTCCGCGTGACCCGTTCCTGGCGGTATCGCGCCGTCGGCACGATAGTCGTCGGGGCCGACATCGCTCTCCCCGGTTGCCGGCGATGCCGCGACTCTCGCCCACGGCCCGTCGTCGTCGGGCGTGTCAATCGGCGAGTGGTCCAGATCGCCGTCCTCGCGCAGCCAGGCGGAGAGTGGCACCGCGTCATCATCGATCTGGTCCCGCAACCCGCTGACCGGGTTTTCCGCGGTCTCGTCGTGCGGCTCGTTGGATGCATCGAGTCCCTTCGGCAACGTTTCGGCATCGACCGGGTTGATACGCGTGTTTTCCGAGTTGATGACGTCCTCCAGGTCCGCAATCCTTACCCTGGTGCTGTCCAGTTCGGATTGCGTGGCATCCCGGTCGGCACGAGCGAGGTCCAGTTCCGTGCGGGCCTCGTGAAGTTCCGTGCGAGCCTGGTCAAGAGCGTCGCGGGCTTCCGTCAACGCCACCTGTGCTTCTGCAAGGTCGGCGCGGGCTGCGGATAACTCGTTTTCGAGCTCCCGGGCCTCCTCGTCGCGTACCCGGTAGCGATCGACGAGGGGCGGCACCCGGCTGCGCCAGGTCGCCAGGTCGGCCGTCAGCTTCTGGATCTTCGCATCCCTTTGCTGCATGGCCTGTTCGATGGCGCTGTCCCGCGCGACCTTGCTGCGCAGTTCTCCCTGCACGCGCTCCCTTTCGGCGACAGCCACGTCAAGATTGCTGCGCATTTCCTTGAGCTGGCGTTGCACATCGTCGCGCCGCTGAAAAGCCTCTTTCAGCGACTCCGACAACTCCTTCGCCCGCAATGTCGAGTCCTTCATGGATGCCTGGTACTGGCTGATCTGTTCCATGAGGCTCTTGTTTTGCTTGGCGAGACGGTCGTGCTCTGACTGCTGGGATTCGATCTGCTGCTGCCAGCCCGCGTTGATGGCAATTTTTTCCTTGGCGCTGCGATCACCGCGCAGAACCCAACCGAGGATCATGCCGGCAACAAGCAACAGCGCGAGCAGCGCGACCGTCACAGCAGTGAATTCAGGCATAAGCGATCCTATCCTGTCGTTACGACGCCATGCGAATCCGTTCCAGCATTTTGAGGACCTCGTCTATCTGCACGACCGCCCAGTCAATCTGCGAGCGGTCGATGACCAGCGGGGGCGCCAGGCGTACCACGGTTTCATGCGTTTCCTTGCTCAGCAGGCCGCGGCGCATCAGTTCCTCGCAGACGCGCCTTGCGCGTGCCTGCGCCGGGTCTATTTCGATGCCGATGAACAACCCTCGGCCCCGGACGTCTGCTATCAATGGGCTGCGCAGCGCCCGCAGGCGCTCGAGCAGGTATTTTCCTTGCTCCGCGCTGGCTTCGGCGAGCCTTTCCGCCACCAGGACGTTCAGGGACTCGAGCCCGATTGCAGCGGACAACGGATTGCCGCCGAAGGTGCTGCCGTGGTCGCCGGGTGTGAACACATCCATGACCTCGCGACGTGCCAGGAACATCGAAACCGGCATGATGCCGCCGCCCAGAGCCTTGCCGAGCACCAGTCCGTCCGGGACCACCCCTTCGTGCTCGCAAGCGAGGAACTTGCCGGTACGGCCGAGCCCGGTCTGAATCTCGTCGGCGATCAACAGGACATTGTGCCGGCGACAAAGGTCCTGGCAGGCCCTGAGGTAACCGTCGGGGGGAATGATGATGCCCCCTTCGCCTTGTATGGGCTCTACGAGAAACGCTGCCGTATTCCGCGTAATGGCGCGTTCGAGCGCCCCGACATCGCCGTAGTCAACGAGTTTGAATCCCGGCGGAAAGGGTCCGAAACCGTTTTGGTACTGCGGTTCGTCGGACATTGCCACGACAGCAATGGTGCGACCGTGAAAGTTGCCCGAGCAGGCGATGATCTCTGCCTGCCCTGCAGCGACGCCCTTGACCTGGTAAGCCCACTTTCTGGCCGCCTTGATTGCGGTTTCCACGGCCTCCGCGCCGGTGTTCATGGGCAATCCACGGTCCTGCCCCGTGAGTTCACAGGCGCGCTTGAGAAACGGCCCCAGCGTATCGGAGTGAAAGGCGCGGGAAACGATGTTCAGTTTCGCGACCTGCTGCTGCACCACTTTTACGAGGCGCGGATGACAATGGCCATGACTCACAGCCGAGTAGGCGCTCATCATGTCCAGGTACTTCCGGCCGTCGACGTCCCATACCCACGCGCCCGAGCCACGTGTAAGGACCACAGGCAAGGGATGATAATTGCGCGCGCAGTAGCTGTTTTCCAGTTCAATCTCGGCGTTCATCTGAGGCCCTTCCGGACGGTGCGGGAGCTTTGATCTGAAAGTAGCAGATCGCATAAGGTCATAATTTTACAGCAATATCGGTGCATCAGGCCAGCGCCTGGCCCCGGCAGGCCTGATGCGCCGCGAGCACTGTCGGCTTGCCCGATCCGGGCCCATGACACAGGCTGCAGGCTGGTTGCAGCGAGTCCAGGGCCGTTTGCGAGACTTATGACCAGACCACCCGATGCGGAGTTGCTGATGCTGAGCGGGCCGGCCGGCCGGCTCGAGGCCATACTCGAGACACCCGCCGACAGGAAAATCGATGGATGCGCCGTTGTCTGCCATCCACACCCGCAACAGGGCGGCACGATGCACAACAAGGTTGCGCATACTCTGGCACGCGCTTTCGTCAATCGGCACATGGCGGCGCTGCGCTTCAATTTTCGCGGAGTCGGCGAGAGCGAGGGGCTTTACGACGAAGCGAGGGGTGAACTGCAGGATGCCCTGGCGGCTGCACGGTGGTTGCGGGGTCGCTATGCGGGGTTGCCGTTGTGGTGCAGCGGATTTTCATTTGGCGCAGCCATAGCCATTCGGGCGGCGGTGGAGCTCCAGGCGGCAGGCCTGGTCAGTGTCGCTCCCGCCGTCTCGCGTTTCGCCGGGGGCATGAGCAAGCAGCCGGCCTGCCCATGGCTGATCGTGCACGGTGACAAGGACGAGCTGGTCAACATCGACCAAACGATCGAGTGGGTGCAAACACTCGGGCCGGGGCCGGTGCTCGAGGTCTTCGAAGACACCGGCCACTTTTTTCACGGCCGATTGCTGCGCCTGCGCAGCTCGGTCGAAAACTTCATCGGCGGAGTTCGGGGAGGACAGTGACCGAACTCCAAAAAAAACCGGGCGAGCGGCCCGGTTTTGTTTCGGCATCGAAGCAGCGGCTGGCGCTGCATCTGCCGCAAAGTGCGTAATTGAGTCCCTGCTTACTTGACCATGTCCTTCAGGCCTTTCAGCGCCGCCACTTTCACAACCTTGGTGGCCGGCTTGGCTTTGAACATCATTTGCTGGCCGGTGAACGGATTGACGCCCATACGTTCCTTGGTTGCCGGCTTCTTCACGACGCGCATTTTCAAAAGGCCCGGGACGGTGAAAATTCCCGGTCCGTTGCGACCGCCGAGATTCTTCTTGATCTGACCCGCCAATGAATCGAACACAGCGGCGACGTCTTTTTTTGTCAGGCCGGTATCTTCAGAAATGCTGGCGAAGATTTCGGATTTGGTTGGTGCCTTGCTTGCTGCCATGAAAAATAAACTCCCGAAAAAAGAAAAAACGGGCGAAGCCCGTGAAAAATGCTGCGCGACGATACCACAAGATCGCCGGATTGGTAAGTCAGGACCCGCGTTTTAGGCGTATTTTCAAGCGTTTTTTGGCAATCCGGACGATTTTGACCTCAGTTCGTATAGAACTGTCGCTTAAACCGAACAGTCGATGCCTCGCTGGATCCCTCGGGGGTGACGCTGATATCGAATACCAGGGTCTCCTGGTTGGCGACCGATGTTTCACCGATATAGTAGATCGCGTCCTGCTCCTGAATTTTCCGCATCACCACGTTCTTCATCTGCCCGGTCAGATTCACGGTCTTGACCGTCACTTCAGCCGTCACGGGCTTGCCGCTATCGGCTTCCAGAATCGCCACGTTCAACATGGCGCGATTCTTGCTGCGCAGGATGTCGTACGCGCGGGCAACCTCGGGTGGCAGCTGCTCGGTGAGTTGGGCGCTGAAGTGCACAACATGGCTGCCGATGTCGGACGAAGACGCACCTGCCGGCTGTGCCTCCGGGACCGTGGCATTCTCACCCGGGCCTCCGCAGGCGGCCATGACGGACAACAACGACAAAGAGACAATTCCCGTAATGAACTTCATATGCACCGTCCCCCCGGCACGGAACCTGCTGCGACAGGAGCACTATAGACCATTGCCGACTTGCGGCCTAGACACACGCCGGCTCAGGAAATCGCCGGCAGGAGGTCGGTCAATACCATGTTCAGTGCGATCAAAAGTACGATCGCAATATAAGCCGAGAGATCGATGACGCCCAATGGCGGAACCAATTTGCGGATTGGCTGCAACAGCGGCTCGGTCATATCCGCGAGAAGATCGGATAGCGGCCCGAAATAGCGGCCAACCAGGTTCAGGATCACGCGTATGACGATTGCGGCGATGAACATGATAACGCTCAGTATCGCCAGGTTGATGAATGCCGCGGCCACCATGGACAGTATTCCGGTTGATGACGCAAGTATGCCGAGCGCTCCCGGTCCGTAGCCCAGCATGAGTATTAGCAGCGACGTGACAAACTGGATGACGAAAGCGACAAGTACGGTTGCCGTGTCCAGCCGGCCGACAGATGGTACGTAGCGCCGCACCGGCACCACCAGCGGTGAC
>DATICC010000063.1:0-3844 GCA_035457045.1 Woeseiaceae bacterium
GGCGGAAGCCGGCCGAGAAGCGAAATAGCGTCGCATATCGGCGACGCCGAAGAATTCCGGACTGATTTGCCTGAATCCACCGTGGGGCGCAGAATACCGCCATGCCAGCCACTGCCACTCATGTAGCGCCCTTGTCCGGAATTTCCGGGCGGCGGCGCGCGGAATACGAGCAGCCTCTCAATGAGCGCATGCGAACGTTCATGAGACTCGAGTTTCTCTATCGGCAGATGCTGTACAACATCGAACTGGAAGCTGACTGGGCGACCCGGGCAGCGACCGGCAGCCTGCTCGAAATCATGGCCATCCTGGGCCGCGGGGATGTGCGCAGTGACGTGTACAAGGAGCTCGATTATCACGTCGAAAACCTCAAGCGCTACAGGACCCAACCGGAGGTCGACGGCCGGAGACTCGACGCTGTAATTCGCAACCTGCTGTCGACCCGCTCGGACGTCGATGCTGCCGGAACCCAATACCTGCAGCCATTGAAGGACAATGAGTTCCTGAGTTCGATAAAACACCGCAGCTCGATACCGGGTGGCACTTGCGAATTCGACCTGCCGGAATTCAATCACTGGCTCCGACAACCGTATGACCGCCGCAAGCTGGACCTGGACGAATGGCTGGCGGCAATCCGGCCTGTTTGCGATGCCGTCATCGAATTGCTCTGGTTAATGCGCGAAAGCGCACAGCCGACGGAAAAGGTCGCCGTCAACGGCATGTATCACCACAAGATGCAGAAGGACGCGAGCTGCCGGATGTTGCGGGTGACCCTGCCAAACGACAGCCCGCTCTACCCAGAGATCAGTGGCAGCCAGAATCGCTTTACGGTGCGCTTCCTTGAATGGTCGACGATCAATCGACGCGCTGTTCAGACGGGGCAGGACGTCAAGTTTCAGTTAAGCATTTCCTGACGGACGCGGTCGACGCCTGCAATGCCTTCAATACCGGCATGTCCGCCGGCAACAGTTCATCGCTAGTCAGCAGTCCCGGCGCGACCCAGCGGATTGCCTGGCCTTCCAGGCCGGCCGGTACCGATCGCCATCCGGTTACGAGGTAAAACTCGATGACCACCTGCCTGTCGGAATAGCTATACTCGACGCGCATGAAATGTTCGCATTCGTCGATCGCAACGCCGAGCTCCTCGCGCAATTCCCGGCTGAGTGCCGACTCTGCGGTCTCGCCGGCGACTATCTTCCCGCCGGGAAATTCCCACAGCCCGGCAAACGGAGAGTCGCCCAGCCTTTCGGTGACCAGGACCCGGCCCGACGCATCGCGAAGTATGCCTGCCGCAACATGAATAGCCTGCAGTACGACTCCGCCGCTAGCCGAGCTTGCCATGACACTGCTTGTACTTGCGGCCCGAACCGCAGGGACAGGGCTCGTTGCGACCCACCTTGCGGCTGTCGCGAATGAAAGGCACCACGGGCTCCGGCTTGCGCGGTTCCGGCCGGGTCTGCTCACTCGACGCAAGCGCCGAGGCCTCGGCGTGCTGTGCCTGAAGTTTTTGCACCGCGCGCCGTTGCGCTTCCATACGCTGAATGTCCTGCTCGCTCTGGATACGTACCTTGGCGAGTATGCTGATCGTGTCGTGCTTCACCTGTTCCAGCATTTCCCCGAACATCGCGAAGGCCTCGCGTTTGTACTCCTGCTTGGGGTTCTTCTGCGCATAGCCCCGCAAATGAATTCCCTGGCGCAGATAATCCATTGCTGCAAGGTGTTCTTTCCAGTGCAAATCCAGTTGCCTCAGCATGACTGACTTCTCGACCAGCCGCATGGCTTGCGCACCGTAGGCCTTCTCCTTTTCTTCATAGCTTGCCTGCACGGCTTCGACGCATCGCTGTCGAACACCGTCTTCGTTGAGCGTCTTGTCCTCTTTCAGCCACCTGCCTATGTCCAGATGCACCGAAAAATCGCTCTCCAGCGCCTGGACCAGGCCCTCGATGTCCCACTGCTGCTCCTGGCTGCCCCGCGGCATGTACTGGGCGACCAGTGCCTCGACGACTTCCTCGCGTATGGCGATTACAGAATCGCGCATGTCGTCGGCAGCCATCAGTTCGGATCGCTGGTGGTAAACGACCTTTCGCTGATCGTTTGCTACGTCGTCGTATTCCAGGAGATTCTTTCGAATGTCGAAGTTGTGTGATTCGACCTTCCGCTGTGCACGCTCGATCTGCCGCGTGAGCAGCTTGCTTTCAATAGCCTCCCCCTCCCGCATGCCGGCACGTGAGAGCAGTGCCTTGGTGCGATTCGGATCACCGAAGATTCGCATCAGCGTGTCTTCCATCGACAGGTAGAAGCGGCTCGAGCCGGGATCGCCCTGACGGCCGGAGCGGCCACGGAGCTGATTGTCGATGCGCCTCGATTCATGGCGCTCGGTGCCGACGATGTGCAGGCCCCCCGCTGCAATGACCGCCGCGTGCCGTTTGCTCCAATCAGCGCGTATGCCTTCCCGGTCTGCGTCCGGTCCGGCTGCGGCAATTTCGGCCTCGCGATTGCCGCCGAGCACGATATCCGTTCCGCGGCCTGCCATATTGGTTGCGATAGTGATGGCGCCGGGCCTTCCGGCCTGCTGCACCACGATGGCTTCACGAGCATGCTGCTTCGCGTTCAGAACCTCGTGCTCTATGCCTTTCTTCTTCAGTATTGACGAGAGCAATTCCGAAGTCTCGATTGACGTCGTGCCGACCAGCACCGGTTGGCCGCGCTCGCGGCAATCCATGATGTCCTCGACGATTGCCTCGAACTTGTCCTTTTGCGTCAGGTAAACGAGGTCCGGCATATCCTCCCGGATCATTGGCATGTGGGTCGGGATGACGATGACTTCCAGGCCATAAATCTGTTGAAATTCAAATGCTTCCGTATCTGCGGTGCCGGTCATGCCGGACAGGTTCCGGTACAGCCGGAAGTAGTTCTGGAAGGTGATCGAGGCGACCGTCTGGTTCTCCTGCTTGACAGCGACGCCCTCCTTCGCCTCGATCGCCTGGTGCAGACCGTCCGACCAGCGGCGCCCCGGCATCGTTCTTCCGGTGAATTCATCGACAATTACGATCTCACCATCCTTGACGATGTACTCGATGTCGCGATGGAACATGAAGTTGGCGCGCAACGCGGCATTGAGATGATGCAGTAGCCGGATATTCGCCGCGTCGTAGAGACTTTCGCCTTCTCCGAGCAGCCCTGCCTGGATCATCAATTCCTCGACTAACTGATGCCCTTCGTCAGTGACATGAACCTGCTTCGACTTTTCATCAGTCGTGAAATGACCGCGTTCTACGAGCTTGCACTCGGGAATCTTGCCCGACGTATCGACCTGTATGATGTCGGCACCGCGTTCCCGCGCAATCTCCAGCGCGCGTTCAAGAGTCAGTACGTCGTCGTCGAGTCCATCGTCAGCTTTGCCCGTAACACGAAGGCCGCGTTCGTCTTTCAAGCGCACCTTGCTCGCATGAATATCAAGGTTCACGGGATCGGTGGAATCGTGGTGCCGCCTCAGTCGCGGAATGAGCTTGTTGATTTTCTGATAGAGGTCGGTGCTCTCTTCGGTGGGCCCGGAAATAATGAGCGGTGTCCTGGCCTCGTCGATCAGGATCGAGTCGACCTCATCGACGATGGCGTAATTGAGTTCCCGTTGCGTTTTATCCGCCAGCGAAAAGGCCAGGTTGTCCCGCAGATAGTCGAAGCCAAGTTCGTTGTTGGTTGCGTATGTAATATCGCAACCGTAGGCATCGCGCTTTTCGGCCTGCGTCTGCCCGCTCTTCGCGACTCCGACGGTGAGGCCAAGGAATTCATACAGCGGACGCATCCAGTCCGCATCGCGCTGTGCCAGGTATTCGTTCACCGTAAC
>DATICC010000064.1:0-3040 GCA_035457045.1 Woeseiaceae bacterium
GTGAACTTCGTCGAAATAACGGCAATACCGGGCTCCCTGTCGCGGGCGCGCGCGGCCGCCGCCGGTACGGGCAGTGCGGTGCGCCATTACAATGCCTGCCGGTGATCGACGAATGGTGTCGACGGATGGCGCCGCCGTACGGTGCCGGGACCTCGAATGATGCCAAAGGATGAAATCTACCGGGCGGAGTCCGCGGGCGACGCGCCGTTCGCTTTTAATGACGCGGTTGCGGACGTGTTTCCGGACATGCTGCGCCGCTCCATACCCGGCTATGCGGAAACCATCGAAGCCATTGGCCAGCTTGCGCGTCGCCATGTAAAGCCTGGTACACACTGCTACGACCTGGGTTGTTCGCTCGCGGCAGCCACGCTTGCCATGCGGCGCAGTATCGTTGCGCCGGGCTGCCGCATCGTGGCCGTAGACAGCTCCGCCGCGATGATCGAGCGCTGTCGACAGCTGGTGGCCAGGGACGCACACAGCAACGCGGTCGAAATAGACATCCAGCATGCCGATATCCGCGACGTCGAAATATCGCGGGCCTCCCTGGTAGTTCTGAATTACACGCTCCAATTCTTGCCGGTTGACGACCGGCTGGTCTTGCTGCAAAGAATTGCCGCCGGCATGGTCGATGGAGGCATCCTCGTTCTTTCGGAGAAAGTGGCGGACCAGGATCCGCAGATCGAAGCTCTGCTGGTCGAGTTGCATCACGAGTTCAAGCGGCGTAACGCGTACAGCGAACTGGAAATCAGCCGCAAGCGGACTGCCCTCGAAAATGTCCTGATTCCCGAGCCGGTCGATGTCCATCTCGACCGATTGCAACAGGCAGGGTTTCGCCATGCAGGTCCGTGGCTGCGCTTTTACAATTTCGTTTCGATCCTCGCTGCCAGGTAATAAATGTTGAGCTCAGACGTACTGCTGGCGGAACTTGCGGCAGCAGGATTCGCGCATTGGCGCACGCTGCTGCTACAGCCTGTGGCCGCGCGGCTGCGCGAAGGCGTCCACGGGCAACTGGCGCACTGGAACGAGCTGTTACTCAAATTGCCACGGATCGAGACCGGCCGACCGGTACTGCATGAGCCGGTAGTTCGCGTGGCTGCCGCAGCCGGCGATTCCCGTACTGCTGCCGCACTGCGCGAGCAGTTCCTCGAATTGTCGCCGTGGCGCAAAGGACCGTTTCACCTTTGCGGCGTCGACATCGACAGCGAATGGCGATCCGACCTCAAATGGTCACGCGTCGCTCCGGCGATCAGCCCGCTCGAAGGGCGCCTCGTCCTCGACGTTGGCTGCGGCAACGGCTATTACGGATTGCGCATGTGCGGCCAGGGCGCGGCTTTTGTCCTCGGCATTGATCCAACACTCCTGTACCTCGTGCAGTTCCGCGCGCTGCAATTCTACATCCGTGAAACGGCGGTGCAGGTATTGCCGCTGCGCCTCTCGGAATTGCCGTTGCAAAGTGCGTTCGACACCGCGTTCTCGATGGGAGTCCTCTATCACCAGCGGGATCCGCTGCAGCATCTGCAGGAACTGCACGCCGTGTTGCGCCCGGGCGGTGAGCTGGTACTCGAAACCCTGATCCTGCCGGGGGACGAGGTACGCGCGAGCACACCGCCGGATCGCTATGCGCGCATGCGCAATGTGTGGCAGTTGCCGACCCTGCCGACGCTGGTCAACTGGCTGGGCGAAAGCGGCTTTTCCGATCCCCGGGTCGCCGACCTGTCGATTACATCCACGGACGAGCAGCGCCCGACGGACTGGATGCGCTTCGAGTCACTGCAACAGGCCCTGGATCCGGAGAACCCGGAACTGACCGTCGAGGGCTGGCCCAGGCCGCGGCGTGCAGTACTGGTGAGTCGTGCTATCCCTTGACGTGCACCGCATCCCTGACTAGATTTCTCTTTTGACAGAAATATTCGAAAGCAATGAAGCTGTCACCTGCCGTCGAGAGATACGTGCTGCACTGGGGCGAAATGGGCACCCGCTGGGGTACCAACCGGTCGGTGGCACAGATCCAGGCGCTCCTGTACCTCTCGCCGGGTCCATTGCGCGCCGATGAAATCGTCGACCTGCTGTCGCTCGCCCGATCGAACGTCAGTACGGGGCTGCGCGAATTGCAGAGTTACGGACTGGTGCGCATGACGCACGTGCTGGGTGACCGGCGCGATTATTTCGAATCCCTGCACGACGTCTGGGAACTGTTTCGCGTCATCATCGATCAGCGCAAGCAACGTGAACTCAATCCGACCTTGTCGATGCTCAGGAAATGCGCCATCGATGTGGAGGCGGAAGGCTCGACCGACGAAGTTACGAAACAGCGCATCCAGAGCATGCTGAAATTCGTCGAGACGACCAGCGACTGGTACGAGAAGATCCAGGGCGTACCGACCTCGACTCTGCAAAAACTGATGAAGCTCGGCGCCGGAATCACGCGTTTCGTGCAGAGCTGATTTCTTACTCGGGAGGCGTACACCCGTCGGCAAGCTGCCGTTCGCCCGGGCCGAGGCTGCGCAGGAACCAGATCGACGTTACGCGACTGCGGGCGTCGGGTCCGCCGTGGACAGCTCCTCCGGGTCGCAGAAAGTAACCACTGTTCAGATAATTGCCAGTGACCGGCTCGCCGTCAATGCATTCACTGTGCTGGTAGTCGCCACTGATGAGATAGCCTTCGACTTCGGCCGAATATGCCTGCCAGCGCTGCACGGCTGACGGTTCGACCTTGAGCAGCCAGGTTCTCGCGCCGCTCCCCGGATCCGATCGCAATTCCATTTCCGAGACACCCAGATCCATCGGATCGTCCGACAGGGGTTGCCACCGGGATGATTCGATGCCCGTGATCAACGGTGTCTGAATGATCTCGCGTTCGTTTGCATCATTCAGGAAATACAGCAGTTCCGCTCCATTGCGCGTCCGCAGCGACGCGCCCATGTAGCCCGCGGGTATGTAGGCGTAAGCACCGGGCCGCAGCGTCACGCCGGCCAGCTCCACTTCACCCTGCAGCACGAAGATCTCGATGCTCTTGTCCGGCGCAGCACCCGTACCGAAG
>DATICC010000065.1:0-3823 GCA_035457045.1 Woeseiaceae bacterium
CGATATCGAGTCGGACAACATCGAGGCGGAAGTGAAGAGGCTGATCGGGCTCGGCGCAAGGGAAGTGGCTCGCATTCGGGACTGGGTCGTGCTGGAGGCGCCAACCGGGCAGCGTTTTTGCGTGGTGAAGGTCCAGGGGAAGGATTTCGACAAGAAGGCCAATGTCTGGAAAGACGGTTAGCTGTCAGCCGGGGCCCGCACGCGCCTGCCGTTGCCGGCGCGACTCAGGAGCGATCCTCGAGGCGAGACCGCTGGAACTCCTGCGATCGATCGTCCAGCTCCGCCCAGCGGCGCATGGATTGGTCGATTTGTTCCTGGGTGAACTGCAACTCGTCGAGTATCGGCCGAACGAGGTCATGCGCCTGGGTATAGAAATGAGGCTGTGAGATCTGCTCCTGTATGGAGTTCAGGCGTTTTTCCAGCGCCTCGATCGTTGCCGGCAGTGCTTCGAGTTCGCGTTGCTCCCTGAATCCCAACTTCTTCACGCGTGCTGTCACCCGGTCGAGCGGGCTCGAGGTGCCCGGCGCCACGCTCGTTCCCGGCCTGTCGACCTCAGCGAGCGCGTGACCCTGGCGCAGCCAGTCGCTGTAGCCGCCGACGTACTCCTGGACGTGACCCTCGGCCTCGAAGACCAGCACGCTGGTCACGACATTGTCGAGGAACTCGCGGTCGTGACTGACCACGATGAGCGTTCCGTCGAAGCTGGTCAGTTTGTCTTCCAGTACCTCCAGCGTTTCCATGTCCAGGTCATTGGTTGGTTCGTCGAGTACCAGGAGGTTGGCGGGACGCGTGAACAGTTTCGCCAGGATGACGCGATTGCGTTCACCGCCCGAGAGCGCCTTGACCGGCGTCTGCGACCGCTTCGGGCTGAACAGGAATCCCTTCAGGTAACCGACGACGTGCCGGTCCTTGCCGCCCAGACGGATCCAGGTGCGGCCCTCGCCGACATTTTCCGCCACTGACTTTTCAGGATCGAGCGATTCACGCAGCTGGTCAAAGTAGCCGACTTCGATATTTGTGCCGTGTTTGACGGTACCGGTCTGCGGTTGCAGGCCGCCCAGCAATAGCCGCAACAGGGTCGTCTTGCCGACGCCATTGTTGCCGAGTATGCCGATGCGGTCCCCGCGCATGATTTTCGTCGAAAAACTTGCGATCAGCGGTTTGCCGTCAAAACTGTAGCTCACGTTCCTGGCGCGGATCACTTTCCGCCCGGACTGTTCCGCAGCCTCGATGTGTATCCTTGCGGTGCCGTCCTTTTTTATTCGCTTCGCACGTTCCGCGCGCATCCTGACGAGCGCACGCGCACGGCCTTCGTTGCGTGTGCGCCGTGCCTTGATGCCCTGGCGTATCCAGATTTCCTCCTGCTCGAGTTTCTTGTCGAACAGGGCGTGCTCGCGCGATTCGTCCTCCAGCGCCTTTTCCTTGCGCAGTTGGTAATTCGCGTAGTCGCCAGGCCAGCTTGTGAGTTTCCCACGATCGATCTCGATGATGCGCGTCGCGAGCTTTTGCAAAAACGCGCGGTCGTGGGTGATGAACAGCACGGAACCCGCGTGCGAATAGACGACGTCCTCCAGCCAGCGGATGGTGGCGATGTCCAGGTGGTTGGTCGGCTCATCCAGCAACAGCAAGTCCGGTTTCTGCACCAGCGCCCGGGCAAGTGCAACCCGCCGACGCCAGCCGCCGGACAGTTCAGACATCTTTTTTTCGGCCGGCAGTTTGAGTTCCGTAACGGTCGTCTCGACACGCTGCTCGATGTTCCAGCCGCCGTGCGCGTCGATCTGCCGGTGCAGTTGCTCGAGGTCCGCGAGCCCCTGCCGGTCCAGCGTCTCGTTCGCGCGACGCTGGTACTCGTCGAGCAGGTCCTGGATGCCGGCAAGCCCGGACCGGACCACTTCGAACACCTTCTGTTCCATGGCATCCGGCAGTGACTGCGCGAGCTGGCTGACGATTAGCCCCGACTGGCGAATGACGTCGCCGTGGTCCGGTTCGATTTCACCGCTGATCAGTTTGAGCGTGGTCGATTTACCGGCACCATTGCGCCCGATCAGGCAAATACGCTCGGACGCTTCGATCGCCAGATCCGCGGCCGTGAGTATTTTCTGCTCGCCGAAATCCAGCGATACGTTTTCAAATCGGATGAGGGACATGGTTTGATTTCAAATGATACGCTGTCGCCGGCGAGGAGACCCGGGTTCCAGCCACCGACAGGCCGGTCCGCCCCTCTCACTCGGAAAACCGAAACTCGCTCGAAGGGCGTAGCCGCCCGTCGGCGGCTCCGCGCAGTCGCCGCCATTGCGGGCTCCCGCAAAGGATAAAAAGACGTGAACGAGAAGCGATTGATCGAGATCGAGACCAGGCTGGCCCACCAGGAACATCTGCTCGGCAGCCTGGATGACGCTCTGGTAAAGCAACAGGCGCAACTGACCCGGCTGGAGGAATTGTGCGCCGCCCTGCTGCAGCGCATCCGGTCACTGCCAGAGCCGGCAGAGGCGCCGGCTGCCGGCGACGAGCGGCCGCCGCACTACTGACCGCGGGCGGCCTGCGAAGCCGTTAGGGTATATTGTGGCTGGCCGCCGGTCGGCCGGATCCTGCCAGGGAGATACCCATGTCGAAGTGCCTGAGGTCGGTAATTCCGCTCGTATTGTGCGCGCTGGCACCGCTGGCGACGGCACAGAGCACGTACGTGCCGGCCGAACTCGAGCCCTGGCGGGATTGGGTGTTGCGCGACAAGGAGTATCGGCTGTGCCCGCTGCTGTACAACCGGCCGGGCAGGGAAGCGGATGACTTTGTCTGTGCCTGGCCGGGCACACTCGCCGTCAGTGTCGATGCCAACGGCGGTACCTTTTCGCTGGGCTGGACCGTGTACGCCGCGGAGCAGTGGGTCAAGATTCCGGGTGACGTGAGCTATTGGCCCGAGGACGTGCAGCTCGATGGCCGCCCGGCGAGTGTGGTGCTGCACGAGGGGTCGCCGTCGTTGCGCCTCGGGCCGGGCCGTTACACGGTGAGCGGCAGGTTTCGCTGGGAGCAACGGCCGCAGCAGCTGGCCATCCCGCGCCAGAACGGCCTGCTGGAACTGACCGTCGATGGCCGGCGTGTGGCCAGGCCCGATCGCAATCATGGCGGCGTCTGGCTTGGCGAGCGCGCCGGGCAAGCGGCCGAACAGGACGCCGTGCAGGTCGAGGTTTACCGCCTGCTGTCAGACGACATACCGACCCGCCTGACCACCTGGATGCGTATCGAAGTCGCGGGGAGTGCCCGCGAAGAACTGTTCGGCCCGGCCCTGGCGGAAAGCTGGACACCACTGGCCATCGAATCGGACCTGCCTGCCAGGCTCGAGCCGGACGGCAGCCTGCGCCTGCAACTTCGGCCCGGTCAATGGAACCTGCGTTTGCAGGCCCGGGCGGAAGGCGTGCTCGATGCGGTGGCAATGCCGGTGGCGGGGACCAACATGCCGGCGCAGGAAGTCTGGAGTTACCAGTCCAACGACGGTTTGCGCGTGGCCGAGGTGCAGGGCGAAAACCCCGTGGACCCGGCGCAGGTCGATGTGCCGGCGGAGTGGCAGCAGTTACCCGCATTTCGCCTGCAGCCAGGCGACGCACTGACGCTCGATGAGAAAAGCCGCGGCAGACTCGCGGCGGACAACCACCTGCAGCTCGAGCGCAAACTGTGGCTCGATTTCAACGGCGACGGATTCGTTCCTGTTCGGCGGGAGCCAGGGCGACGACCTGAACGCCGTCGCGGGCGGACGGGACGGCATGGTCGCGGTCGCCGGCCGGACGTTCTCGGCGGACATCGCGCTCACCGAGGACTTCGCCGGCCCGTT
>DATICC010000066.1:0-5209 GCA_035457045.1 Woeseiaceae bacterium
CGTGACTTTTCGCAACGTGCACAACTGGGCAGACGAGGGTTATGGCCAGGATGCGACACAACTCGGCTATCGCGCGATGTTCGACGCGCTGAAGCCTGGTGGCGTACTCGGGATCGTCGATCATCGTTGGCCCGATCCGGCAACCGAGGACCCGACGGCGGCCAACGGCTACATTTCCGAACAGCGTGTTATTGCGGATGCGGAGAAGGCCGGGTTTCGTTTGCTGGCCCGCTCCGAAATCAACAGCAATCCGAAGGACACCCGTGACCACCCTGAGGGTGTCTGGACGCTGCCGCCATCCCTGGCTTTGGGCGATACCGATCGCGAAAAATACGTCGCGATCGGCGAATCGGATCGCATGACCCTCAAGTTCATCAAGCCGGAGCAATGACAGCTCACGCCACGCCGCGCCTCGCACGACCCATCGCGCGATTCATCACGCCGGGCCGCAGGAGCCTGGGAGATTTCGACGTCCGGCGGGCGCTCCCGCAACGGTCCCAGCAACGCGTCGGACCGTTCATATTCTTCGACCACATGGGCCCGGCCGATTTTCCACCGGGCAAGGGCATCGACGTCCGGCCGCATCCACACATCGGCCTGGCAACGATCACCTACCTGTTCTCGGGTGCCATCAGGCATCGGGACAGCCTGGGTTACGATCAGGTCATCGTTCCGGGTGAAGTCAACTGGATGACAGCGGGTCGCGGCGTCGTCCATTCAGAACGAACGCCGCAGACCGAAAGGCAAAGCGGATCGCACCTGCACGGGATCCAGGCCTGGATTGCATTGCCCGCTGACAAGGAGGAAGTCGCGCCGAGCTTCGTGCACTATTCCGCAAAGCAGATCCCGCAGCTGCAGCGGCCCGGTGCCAGGCTCACCGTGATCGCCGGGAGCGCTTACGGGGCGTCTTCTCCGGTGGAAACCGCAAGCGAGACCCTGTACATGGAGGCAGATCTCGATGCCGGCGCGTCGCTGGCGCTTCCGCAGAACGTGGACGAAATGGCCATCTACCTCGTCAATGGTGAACTTGACGTGGAAGGCGAGACCGTTCAGCCGGGTACCATGGCCGTACTGTCCGAGGACAGGTCTTTCCTGTTTCGGGCGCGCAGCGACTGCAAATTGATGATACTTGGCGGTGCAACGTTGCCCGGTGAGCGCATCGTCTGGTGGAATTTTGTCAGCAGCCGTCGTGAGCGAATAGAACTGGCCAAAACCGACTGGAGCGAGGGCCGCTTCGACAGGGTGCCCGGTGAAACGGACTTCATCCCGTTGCCCGAGCGATAACCTGCCGGTATCCGCAGGATCAGGACAGGACATTGGAATACTTGCAACTTGTCGCGGGCCTGGCGCTGCTTTTCCTGGGCGCCGAGTTGCTTGTCAACGGCTCCGTGAAGTTCGCGCGCGCGATCGGCTTCCCGCCGTTGCTCATCGGACTTACGCTGGTGGCCTTCGGCACGTCGATACCGGAACTTGCCACCAGCATCGACGCCGCACTTGCGGGTTCCCCGGGTATCGCGGTCGGCAATGTCGTCGGTTCCAACATCACGAATATCCTGCTGATCATCGGGCTCGTCGCACTGTTCTCGCCGATCGCCTGCGCCGCCGACACGGTCCGCCGCGACGGCAGCGTGATGTTCCTGACGGCCCTGGTATGCCAGGTGGCATTGCTCTACGGCCAGCTGACCTGGTGGATCGGCATGCTTTTCCTAGCCGGACTGGCTGGCTACGTGCTGATTGCCGTGCGCTACACACCGGCAGTCAACCAAACGGAATCGCTCCACGCCGCACCGCCAGCTGAAACAGCCATCAAGCGTCACGCAGTGCCGTTGCTGATTGCGCTGATCGGCCTGATGCTGGTCCTGGTCGGCGCGGCCTGGCTGGTCGATGGCTCGATCCTGATTGCTCACGACTTGGGTGTAAACGAGAGCATCATCGGCCTCACCATTGTTGCTGCCGGCACCTCGATGCCGGAACTGGTCACTTCATTGATTGCCGCCGTGAGGCGCCAGGCGGATATCGCCATCGGCAATATCATCGGTTCCAACATCTTCAACGTGCTCGGCATCCTGGGCACCACCGCTCTCGTGGAACCGATCTGGGTTCCGGAGCAGATTCGCAACTTCGACGGCTACCTGATGTGCCTCGTCACACTGGCATTCATTGCCGCATCCATTACCGGCCGGCGCATAAGCCGCGGCGAGGGCGCGGTATTCGTCACGCTGTATGTCGCCTATATAGCCTTGTTATCCACCCATATCGAAGGCCTGTAGCCGACCGGCCCGGCACTTGGCCTGGCCGTTTCATTCGGCGCTTGCCGCAACAACAATCGAGATTCGTCATTCCTCACGGCCGGACGTCGGGAATCACCGGTCATTTTTGTCGTTCGCTTCCGGATTCCGGCGCTGTTTGAGTTTTTCCTTTGCAGCCTGGCGTTGCTCCGGAGTCATGTTCTCGTATTTTGCGCGGGCACGCTCCCTGGCCGCCTCGCGCTCCTCCGGAGTCATCCCCTCGAGGCGTTCCCTGGCTTTTTGCCTGGCGGCCTCGCGCTCCTCGGGTGTCATGCTATCGAATCGTTCGCGAGCACGCTGTCTCGCGGCTTCCTGTTCCTCGGGCGTCAGGCTGTCGTAATGATCGCGCATCTTCTGCCGGAATTCCTTGCGCTCCTCGTCATTCATGGATTCATACGCGGCGCGCCGTTCTTCCGGCGACATGTCTGCCGGATTCGGCGTGTCTGCAACCGCGGCAAACGAACCGAGTAACAGCGCAAGTGAAAACAGGGCGTTGCGGATTGCATGATGGAACATGTTGGAACTCACGGTAAATCTCCCCGAAATTGAAAGTGGCGCGGCAATATTGTACCGGCAAAGCTGTACAACGCGGCACACCGCCTTTGGATGACAAGCGATTATGACCCATGAGTTCGGGCATGCCTTGCAAAAAAGGGTAACATCGGAACAGGAACGGCAGCAGTCGGGAATACATTCACAGAACGTGGCAACATGGCGACGAAACATTCAGCGTATGTACCGGGCATCATGGGCGCCGAGATGCGGCTGAGTCGCATCCTGCTGCTGCTGGTCCTGTCGATCGTTGCTGCCTGTGCGAGCCGTGAGGTGCTGCAGGCGAAGAGCGCTGCGCCGCCGACAGGCGTGGACTTCTCGGGATACTGGCGCCTGTCCGTCGATTCACCGGCGGATCGCGACCGCATCAATGCCGCCATCGGCCAGGCGGCTGGCGCCGACGCTGACATCATCCCGCTGCCGCCGGACCAGAACCGCAACGAACCCCTGCGAGCGCGAAGCAAATCGCGACAACCGGGTGGCGGTCTGGTTCGTGTTTTCCTGGCATCCGGCGAGCATCTGAAGATCACGCAGACGGCGGAAGGTATTTTCATCAGTTACGACCGTTCCGTGGTCCGTGAATTCCGGTTCGGCGAGAATCGTACGGTGAGTGTCGGCGAGATCGTTGCGCAACGCGTCTCCGGCTGGGTCGGTGACCGCTACGTGGCGGAGACGCTGGACAAGAATGGCATGAAACTGACCGAGCAATTGCACCTTGCGCCGGACCGCCAGACACTTTACCGCGACATTACCTTTCGCAAGGTCGACAACAGCGAAGTAAGCATTCGGCAGACATTTGCCTGGGATGGCAGCCTGCAGGGAAAGGAGGGGGAAGAACCCGTAAGGCACCCGGCGGGAAAATAGGTCCTGCAGGGTTCAACCCCCTCGGTCAAACATCGAATTCAGTCCTCTATCCGGAACACGAAACGATAGCGCAAGTCACGCGTTTCCTGCGCCACACCATCGACAACTCTCGGCTTGTAGCGGAACCGGTAAGCGGCTTTCGTGGCGGCTGCTTCGAATACATTGTGGCTGGATTCGAGCACGACGACGTTGGCCACCGTACCGGCTTCGGTCACGTCATACCGGACTGTGACATGTCCTGCCAGGCCCTGGGCCGCTGCACGCAACGGATACTCGGGTGCGACTATCACGACCGGCACGAGCGGGCCGTCGAACCATGCAGAGCCAATGCCAGGTCCGCCCGACGGCGGTGCCGGTGGATCCACGGGAGGTATAGCCGTTGCGGTTCCCGGTCCCTCCGGAATGGGCCGCGGATCGGGGGGCGTCGGCTCCGGCGGCGGCAATCGCTCCGGTCGCGGCTCATCGAAGACCAGCGTTTCCTCGGGAACCAGGCGGACCCAGTCGATTTTGTGGCGCACCGTTGCTGCCTCGACGACGCCAGGGCCCGAATCCACCAGCAATTGCATCAGGTACAGCAGGCTGGTCGTTACCAGCAGCCCGATCGACGCCGCGGAGAGGTATCTGATTGCGATCATTGAACGATCCTCGTGTAACCCGCCGGTATACCTTTAGCTACGAGGTATAGCTTACATACCTAGAACTAAAAAGTACAGGTTGATATACCTAGTGCTGCGAGGTATAATTACCTGTCAGTCAATCAAGAGGACCGCGAAGTGGGGCAGACGAATCCTCCATTCATGAGCGGCATACCCGAGCTGCTGTTGCTGCGCCTGCTGGCACAGCGCGACATGTACGGCTATGAGCTGGTCAGGTCCATACGCCTCGTCACAGGCGAGGCCATCACGCTGGGCGAGGGGGTCATTTACCCGGTATTACATGCTCTCGAGCGCAGCGGTGCACTCAAAGCGACACGCAAGGCGGTGGATGGGCGCACACGCGTTTACTACCGCATGACCGCAGCGGGTAGAAAGCGATTCAGTCGCTTGCAAGGAGAGTGGCAAAGAATACAATCGGGACTGAACATGGCATTGGATCCCGAGACCGATGTCCCGACCTGACTTCGACAGGATGAGGAACGAACTGCTGCGAAGCGGCGTAGCAGCCGGGATTGCGGCGCGCACGGTTGCCGAACTCAGGGATCACTACGACGATATCGAAGAAGAAGCGCTGGCTGCAGGCGATGCGCCGCAAGCCGCGGGTGAGCTCGCCAGTCGGAGACTTGGCCAACCCGATGTCCTGATAGCCGCGATTGCAAGCCGGCAGGAATTGCGCAGTTGGATCTACCGCTACCCGCGGCTGGCCCGCGTGGTATTACCCCTGACCTGCGTCGTGCTGTTGCCTGTTATCCCGGTTTTTGCCGGAGTGGCAAACCTGTCGACCGTGTTGCGCTGGCTCGCCGCATTGCTGCTTAGCGGTTTGATCACGGCAATGCTTATGCTGGTACT
>DATICC010000067.1:0-10487 GCA_035457045.1 Woeseiaceae bacterium
ATTATCGTTGATCGCGTCGTTGCTCGTGTCGGTGGTCTCGCCGGAGCCTGGACTACAATCCTGGCGAAATGGAATTTTTGATGAGTAAAGAGTTGATTTTAGAAGATTTTTTACCGTACCGGCTGGCAATACTGTCGCATACGGTCAGCTCTTCGATTGCGCGCGCGTACGACCAGCGTTTTGGCCTGACCATACCCGAGTGGCGGGTGATCGCAATTCTCGGGCGCTTCCCTGGCCTCTCGGCCGTGGAAGTCGCAGATCGCACCATGATGGACAAGGTCGCCGTCAGCCGGGCAGTAACCAAGCTCATCAAGAGCGGCAGAATCGATCGGGAATTTGCCGATGCCGATCGACGCCGGTCCATCCTGAACCTGTCGGAGGCCGGCAGGAAAGTGCATGACGAAATTGCGCCGCTCGCCTTAGGGATCGAGGCCGATTTGCTGCACGGGCTAACGGCCGAGCAGATCGAGACTCTCAATACCGTGATCGAACGCTTGTTGATACGCGCGAGGCTGATCAGCGCGCCTTAAGCGCGGCTGGCACGGGGAGGTCCTCGACGGGAATAAAGCGGACCGCAGGGAGCCATCCCGTCGAGGACCTCCCCGCGCCAGCTGCGCCCAAGCGTAGCGACTGATTCCGACTCAGTGGTACTACTCGTCAGCCTGCTGCGAGGACAGTCACCGGGCTGGGACCGGAGCGTCAGCCGGTGCATCGGCCGTGATCCTGGCGCCTTGTTTCAGCACTGCAGTTGGGGGTGCCGGAATTCCGTCAGGCGCTGAGGTTGCCGATCTCCGTTCTCACCGTAATGAGCTCCGGAAAGAAATCGGCATCGAGCGCCTTCTTCAGAAAAGCGACGCCGGATGAACCGCCCGAGCCGCGTTTGTGGCCGATGATTCGCTCCACTGTTTTCATGTGGTGATAACGCCAGAATTGAAAATTGTTGGCGACGTCCATCAGGGCTTCGCACATTTCGTAATTTGCCCAGTGCTTGCGCGGATTCTCGTAAATACCTTTGAGCACCGTGACGACTTCCTCGTCGTCCTCGCGCATGCGGCTGAAATCGCGCTCCGTCGCGCTACGTGGAATCGGGTAACCGCTGCGCGCCAGGTAGCGCAAAAACTCGTCGTACAGTCCGGGAGCGTCCAGGGCCGCCTGCAGGCGCTTCAGCCACTCTGCCTGCTTTTCATAAACGCTCATGTACGTCCTGCTCTTGTTTCCCAGCAGGAATTCCAGCAATCGGTATTGCGGTGACTGAAATCCGGATGCCTTGCCGAACACCTGGCGAAATTGTGCGTATTCGCTCGGGGTAAGCGTATCCAGCACCGTCCACTGGTTATAGATCTGGTTCTGTATGTGCTTGACGCGCGCCAGGTGCTTGACCGCGGGCGGAATGTCATCCTGGCGAATGCAGCGCATCGCCGCCTCGACTTCATGAATGATGAGCTTGATCCACAGCTCGGTTACCTGATGCTGCACGATGAACAGCATTTCATCGTGATGCGGCGGCTTACTCAGCGGACGTTGCGCATTGAGCAGCGCGTCGAGCTGAAGGTAAGCGGTGTAGTCGCTGTCGCGATCGACGTCCGTGTAAATACTTGACTCGAGTGTGCGTTTCTTCATCGGATGCGGCCCCGCCGCGCAAAAATCAATTGTCTTGCATTGTAGGCTGATTTCCGTGCATGTCGACGGTGTGGCGTTTGGCCGTGCTGCCGCGCTACCACAATAGCGGTAGCCGCATACGAAGCCAGATTGCCGCCCTTCCTGTATAATCCCGCCCCGTCATTCGGGCTGCACAACAGAAATACAAAGGTCCGCCATTTCTCTGGATTTGGAGCAAGACTTGGAAACCATCGCGGATTTCGAGATCCAGTACAGTCAGTTCCTGGATCCGTCCGGCAAACCCAGCGCCGACATTCCGGATTTCGCCAGGGACAGCGGGACTCTGGTTGAAATGTACCGTCATATGGTGCGAACCAGGGTGTTCGACAACAAGGCCATCAACCTGCAGCGTACCGGCAAGCTCGGCACCTATGCCTCCTGCCTCGGTCACGAAGCGACCCACGTTGGACTGGCTGCCGCGATGCACAAGGACGATGTGCTCGCTCCAAGCTACCGTGAGTACGGCGCCATGCTTTATCGCGGCGTACGCATGTCGGAGATTCTGCTGTACTGGGGCGGCGACGAACGCGGCAGCGATTTCGAGGGGCCGAAGCACGACTTCCCGTTTTGTGTGCCCATAGCGACGCAATGCCTGCATGCGGCTGGCGCAGCCATGGCGTTCCAGTTGCGCGGTGAACCGCGCTGTGCGGTATCTGTCAATGGCGATGGCGGAACGTCGGAAGGCGCATTCTACGAAGCAATGAATATTGCCGGCGCCCGCAAACTGCCGGTTGTGTTCATCGTCGTGAATAACAAATGGGCCATTTCGGTGCCCATCGAGCTGCAGACCGCGAGCAAGACGCTGGCACAGAAAGCCGTTGCAGCGGGCATCCCCGGAATCCAGGTCGACGGCAACGACGCAATTGCGGTGCGCCACTGGGTCGAACGTGCGCTGGCGCGTGCCCGGAAAGGCCAGGGCCCGACTCTCGTCGAAGCGGTCACGTATCGCCTGAGCGACCACACCACTGCCGACGATGCCAGCCGTTACCGCAAGAAAGGCGAAGTCGATGAAGCAAGACGGCTGGAGCCGCTCATTCGCCTGCGCCAGTACCTGACGGACCTCGGAGCCTGGGACGCTACCCGCGAGAAGGAGCTGTTGCAGGCGGTCGCGGAGGATGTCGATGCGGAGGTGCAGCGCTACCTGAACATGCCCAAGCAACCGATCGAAGCGATGTTCGACTACATGTACAGGGAGCTGCCGGAGTTCCTCGAGGAACAGCGCGATCATGCGACGCAGTACGGGGACAGCAATGGTGGTCACCATGGCTGAAATGACATTGATAGACGCGGTGACGACGGCCCTGGCCTGGGAGCTGGAGCACGATCCCCGGGTCGTGGTTCTGGGCGAGGATGTCGGAGTCAATGGTGGCGTTTTTCGCGCAACCGCGGGTCTGCAGGCGAGATTCGGCGCGGATCGTGTTCAGGACACGCCGCTCGCCGAGGGCATGATCGCCGGCGTCGCCATAGGCATGGCTGCGCAGGGCATGATCCCGATCCCGGAGATCCAGTTCATGGGATTCATCTACCCGACCGTGGACCAGATGATCAATCATGCAGGCAGGCTGCGAAATCGCACACGCGGCCGCATGAGCTGCCCGATGGTGCTGCGAGCGCCTTTCGGCGGCGGCATCCATGCACCCGAACACCATTCGGAAAGCACCGAGGCGTTGTTCGCCCACATGCCGGGCATACGGGTGGTAATACCGTCGTCACCGGCTCGCGCCTACGGCCTGTTGCTGGCCGCGATTCGTGATCCGGACCCGGTCGTGTTTCTCGAGCCGAAGCGGATCTATCGACTGAACAAGCAAAATGTCGAGGACAATGGCAAGGCCTTGCCGCTCGATGTCTGCTACACGTTGCGGCAGGGATCGGATATCACCCTGGTCACCTGGGGCGCCATGACTTTCGAAACCCTGAAGGCAGCCGACCAGCTCGCCAGGAGCAACATCAGTTGCGAGGTGATCGACCTCGCGACCATCAGCCCCATCGACTACGAGACCATACTCGAATCGGTGGAGAAGACCGGCCGCCTGGTTATCGTCCACGAGGCCGCGAGGACTTGTGGCGTTGGCGCGGAGATTGCGGCGATCGTTGCCGAGAAGGGCCTGTACGACCTGAATGCGCCGATACGCCGGGTCACCGGTTACGACGTCGTAATGCCGCTGTTCCGCCGCGAAATGGATTACATGCCGAGCGTCAGCAAGATCGTCGATGCCGTCCGCGAGACACTGCAGGACTGACGCCGCCCATGCCGCAGGGAAAAACAACATGATTACATTCAATCTGCCCGATCTCGGCGAAGGTCTTCCCGAAGCGGAGATCGTGTCCTGGCATGTCAGCGAAGGCGACACGGTGAAGACCGACGACCCGCTGCTTTCGGTGGAAACAGCGAAAGCGGTGGTGGAAGTACCCTCGCCCTATTCCGGTGTCATAGCCAGACTCCATGCGCAGGCCGGCGACATCGTCGCAACGGGCGCCGCGCTGGTCGATTTTGCGGAGGCCGGTTCTGTTGCCCGGCAACCGAAGGGCTCACCGGAACCGGAGGCCACGATGCCGGAAAAGGAGGATGCGGCGACGGTCGTCGGAAACGTGCCCACCGGCGGCGGCTTGTTGCAGGAGACCGCCATTGCCGGAGGTGGCCGGAGGCGCAAGGGAGGCCGTGTCAAGGCGACTCCATCGGTCCGCACCGAGGCCCGGCGCTTAGGTGTCGACCTCGCCGATGTCCCGGCCACCGGCAAGAATGGTCAGGTCACCAGTGGCGACCTTGCCCGGTACCAGAACACGGTAGCGAAACCGCGCCCTGCGCACACGAGTCCCACGCCGGGCCGTTCGGAAGCCCTGCGCGGCCCCCGGCGCGCCATGGCGCAAAGCATGACGCAGCATCGCAACGAGGTTGCGCTGTGCACCATCTTTGACGATGCCGATATTCATGAGTGGATCATGAAACGCGACTTCACTGCACGGATCCTGCGCGCTACCGCGGCCGGTTGCTCCAGGGCGCCGGCGCTGAACGGATTCTTCAACGCGCAGAGCATGAGCCATCAACAGGAGTCCCGGGTCGATATCGCATTGGCGGTCGACACCGACGACGGGCTCATCGTTCCGGTCATCCGGCATGTCGAGGAGATGACTCTCGACCAGATTCGCGACGAAGTGGCCAGGATGAAGAAAGCGACGCTGGACCGCACCGTCGCTCCCCAGGACATGGTCAATTACACGATTACCGTTTCAAATTTCGGCATGCTTGCAGGACGTTACGCGACGCCTTTGATGGTGCCGCCCACCGTAGCCATACTCGGCACGGGCAAACTGCAACACGATGTCGTCGCCGTAATGGGCGGCATCGAAGTCCATCGCAGGATTCCATTGTCGCTGAGTTTCGATCATCGATGCATTACCGGTGGCGAGGCCTGCCGGTTCCTTGCAGCGGTAATCGACGATCTGGAAAAACCGCAGTAGTTCGTTATAGAGTCCCGCCAACTCCCCCATACCAGACCAGCCGGCCCGGAGCGTCTGCAAGTGCCAGCACAAAAACACCGTCGCAGCGGCGACCTGTCGCAAAACCTGATCGACGACATCATCGCGGCCAGACCGGCTTCGAGCGTCCTGCGTAACCGCGCGAAGATCAACCAGTTCCTGTCGCAGTATTTCGCCAATGTTCCCGTCGATGACATGGTCGGGAAGCCGCCGAAGATCATGGGCCTGGCGGCCGTCTCGCATCTCGAGTTTGCCAGAACGCGCAAATCCGGCGAGGTGAAGCTCAGGATCTTCAATCCCACCGAAAAACTGGACGGCTACGACTCGAAGTACACGATCGTCGAGATGGTCAATGACAACATGCCGTTCCTCGTGGATTCGGTGTCCGCGGCCATCGCCCACCAGGACCTCGCGGTGCACATGACCATTCACCCGGTGCTACGGGTGCGGCGCGATGCTCGCGGCAGGCTGCTCGAAGTCCTCGAGCGCAATGCGACGGGCGGTATCGCCGAGTCCTATGTGCGATTCTCGGTCGATCGCGAACCCGACCTGCATCATCTCAAGGTACTGGAACAGGAGGTTCTCAAGGTACTCACCGACGTGAGATCCGCCGTGCGCGACTGGCCTGACATGCGGGCCAGGATGCTCGAGGCCAGCAGGTCGCTGGGCAAGGAGCGTCACGGCGCGGACCCTGAGCTGCTGCAGGAAAGCGAGGCGTTGCTGCGCTGGATGGCCGACGATCACTTCACTTTCCTCGGTTACCGCGAGTACCGCCTGTTGAAGCGAGGGGAACGGCTGTTCCTGCGCCCTGTCAAGGGCACCGGCCTCGGCGTGCTGACGAAGGACGAACGCGGCGGCGGAGCCATCGAACTCAGCAAGGAAATGCGCAAGCTAACGCGCAGCAAGGACCTGCTGATCATCACCAAAGCGAATTCGCGTTCGACCGTGCATCGCTCCAGCTACCTCGACTATGTCGGCGTCAAGGTATTCGATTCGAAAGGCAATGCCGTCGGCGAGAGGCGTTTTCTCGGGCTGTTCACGTCCGTAACCTACAGCGAGAGTCCGAGAAACATCCCGCTGCTGCGGCTCAAAGTGCGGCGCGTACTCGACCGTTCGCAGCTCGACCCCTCCGGCCATCGCGGCAAGGCACTGCTGCACATACTCGAGTCGTACCCGCGCGATGAGCTGTTCCAGAGCTCCATACAGGATCTCGTACGTACCACGAACGGCATACTCAATCTTCAGGACCGGCGGCGGGTCAAGTTCTTTCTCCGCCGGGACGCGTTTCGTCGTTTCTTTTCCTGCATCGTCTACATTCCCCGCGAGAAATACACGACTGCGGTTCGCCGCAGGGTCGAAGACATACTGCAACGTGCGCTGCTGGGCATCTCCGTTGATACCAGCGTGCAGATTTCCGATTCCCCGCTGGCCAGGATGCACACGATCGTCAGGACGGGGATGACTGACAAGCCGCAAATCAGCATCCGGGAAATCGAGCAAAAGATTGCGGAGGCCGTGGTGACCTGGCGCGACAAGCTGCGCGGTCAGCTCAGCAGCCGATACGGCGAGGCCGACGGCCATGCGCTTTACCGCGCGTACGGCCAGAGTTTCAGCCTCGCGTACCAGGGTGACACGCCGCCGGTGGTTGCCTGCCTCGACATAAAGCGCATTGACGGCCTGGTGAAGGGCGAGCACGACAACACGCTGTTGTTGCACAAGGCGCCGGGTGCCGCCCCGGATCACCTGAACTTCCGCACCTTCTCCGCAGATGAGCCGCTGCTGCTCTCGCGGGTCTTGCCGATGCTCGAGGACATGGGTGCCTTCGTTCTCAGCGAGCGCCCTTACAAACTGACGCTGCGCCGCGGCCGCCAATTCTGGATCCAGGATTTCGAACTCCGATTCACTGGCGCGGACGAGCTCGATCTCGACTCCGTTTCGGCGCGCTTCCAGGACAGCTTCAAACAGGCGTGGCGAGGGATCACGGAGAGCGACGGGTTCGACCGCCTGGTGCTCGCGGCCGACCTGGACTGGCGACAGGTCTCGCTGGTCCGGTGTTACGCAAAGTACCTGTTGCAACTGGGCATCCCATTCAGCCAGAAATACATGGAGGACGTACTTGCCGACCATGCCGGGCTTGTGAGGAGCCTGGTACGGCAGTTCGAGCTGCAGTTCGATCCCTCGATAGGGAAAAAGGACCGGGCAGCGGAATTGGAGCACTGCCTGGCGGGTATTTCGCGGAAAATCGCGCGTGCAAACAGCGTCGACGAAGACCGTATCCTCAGCGCATTCGCGGGCACGATCAGTGCGACGCTGCGAAGCAACTATTATCAACGTGACAGCAACGGCGAGTTCAAGCCGTGCGTTTCGATCAAGCTCGATCCTGCCAGGATTCCGGAAGCGCCAAAGCCGCGGCCGAAGTTCGAAGTTTTCGTATACTCGCCGCGCGTCGAGGGCGTTCACCTGCGCGGCGGATATGTTGCACGCGGGGGCATACGCTGGTCTGATCGCCGCGAGGACTTTCGTACCGAAGTCCTTGGACTTATGAAAGCGCAGGTCGTGAAAAATACGGTCATTGTCCCGACCGGCGCCAAGGGCGGGTTCGTACCGAAGCGTATGCCGAGGGGCGACCGGGATGTCGTACTTGCGGAAGGGATCGCCTGTTACAAGATCTTCATCCGCGGATTGCTCGATATCACCGACAACATCGTCGATGGCAAAGTCATTACGCCCGTTAACGTCATTCGCCGCGACGGCGACGATCCATACCTCGTTGTGGCCGCGGACAAGGGCACGGCCACATTCTCCGACATCGCCAACAGCGTGTCGGTGGAATACGGATTCTGGCTCGACGATGCGTTTGCATCCGGCGGATCCGCCGGATACGACCACAAGAAGATGGGCATCACCGCACGCGGCGCCTGGGAAGCCGTAAAGCGCCATTTCCGGGAACAGGGAATCGACGTGCAGAAGGAGCCTTTCACCGTAGCCGGTATCGGCGACATGAGCGGTGACGTATTCGGCAACGGCATGCTGCAGTCGCCCATGATCAAACTGCTCGCCGCATTCAATCACGAGCACATTGTCCTGGATCCGCGGCCGGATCCGCAGGCCAGCTTCGATGAACGCAAGAGACTGTTTGCGTTGCCGCGCTCTTCCTGGGCCGACTACAATGAAAAACTGATCTCCGAGGGTGGCGGCATCCATTCGCGGCAGGCCAAGCAGATCAAGCTGAGCCGCGAAGCCAGGGAAATGCTCGGTACCGAAGCAGCGACCATGCAACCGAACGAACTTATTCGCGCCATCCTGCGGATGCCGGTCGACCTGCTATGGAACGGCGGGATCGGTACGTATATCAAAGCCAGCACCGAAGGAAACCTGGAGGTCGGCGATCGCAGTAACGACAACCTGCGTGTCAATGCCAACCAGCTGCGATGCAAGGTGATCGGCGAAGGCGGCAACCTGGGGCTGACCCAACGCGGTCGTATCGAGTACAGCCTGAACGGCGGCCGCGTCAACACGGACTTCATCGACAATTCCGGCGGCGTCGACAGCTCCGACCGGGAAGTCAACATCAAGATCCTGCTGAGCGCAGCAGCGAAGGAAAAAGGCCTGACGCGTCCACAGCGAAACAGGCTGCTCGCGCAAATGACCGACGCTGTCGCCGCCTTCGTGCTGCGCAACAATTACCTGCAGTCCCAGGCAATCAGCATGATGGAAGCGCACGCGAGCGAGAGACTGGACGAGTCGGCGCGCCTGATCCAGAACCTGGAGAAGTCGGGTTTGCTCGATCGCGCCCTCGAGTACCTTCCCGACGAGGCGGAAATAGACGAACGGCGCGAGAAGAAACAGGGACTGACGCGTCCCGAGATTGCCGTAATACTCAGCTACGCCAAGATCGACCTGTACAACGGCCTCGCGGAATCTCCCCAGTCGCTCGACGACTTCCTGACGACGGATCCGCAGAGATACTTTCCAGCCGTATTGCGGCGACGCTACGGCGATCTCATCCCGGGACACCGCCTTAGCCGCGAGATTCTTGCGACCCTGATCGCGAACAACATCGTCAATCGAATGGGTCCTGCATTCGTCAAGCGCGTACAGAACGATACCGGTGCCGATGTCGTCGCAATCGCGCGCGCCTACGTCGTCGCGCGCGAGGTCTGTGATGCCACCGAAATCTGGCGAACTATAGAATCGCTGGATAACCAGATTCCGGCAACTGTACAGCAGGACATGATGTTCGAGGTCAGCCGTATCCTCAGGCATGCCTGTTACTGGCTGTTGTGGCGTTACGGAGATGCACTGGACATCGTCGCCGCCGTCGAACACCTCAAGCCAGGGATGACTACGGTGTATGCGCGGGCCCAGAGTTTCGTCTCGAGCGCCTCCAAGGCGCGGCTGAAAGCGATCTCCGATGAGCACATGCAGCGCGGGACGCCGGAAAAACTGGCGCGAAAAATGGCCGGACTGCTACTGACTCGAGGCGGCCTGGACATAGCCGACCTCGCAAACATCCATAAGAAAGACATTACCGAAACGGCGCGTATGTACTCGATGCTGAGCGAGCGGCTCGGATTCATCTGGCTCAACCGGTCGGTCGAGGATCTTGCCGTCCAGGGACGCTGGCAGGCCATCGCCCGCAGCAACCTGCGTGACGAATTCTACCGCTTGCGACGCGAGCTTTCAGCCAGCCTGTTGAAGCGCCGCAGCAAGTTGAAACCGATCGACATTTTCGAAGCGTGGCTCGAGGAGAACGGCGCTGCCGTGCGCCAACTGGACGCCGTAATTGCAGAAATGCGGTTGCGCCCGGAAATCGACTTTGCCACATTGTCGGTTGCCGCACAGGAACTCCGGCGATTGGCCGGCGGTTGACGACAGCGGAAGCCCAGGGAGCCATGATGCCCGGACGACTCGTGCTTTGCCGTCACGGGCAAAGTATCTGGAACCTGCAGAACCTGTTTACTGGCTGGACCGACGTCGACCTCACGGAGCAGGGACGCGTGGAGGCGATCGGTGCCGGCCGCGAGGTTCGCAACCTGGATTTTGCCATCGACATCGCTTACACGTCGGTGCTGAAACGGGCGATACGAACCCTGTGGCTCATGCTGGACGAAATGGATCGCATGTGGATCCCGGTCATCCGCGACTGGCGGCTGAATGAACGCCACTACGGTGCCTTGCAGGGACTCGACAAGGCCGAGACTTCGGCGAGGTATGGGGCCGACCAGGTGCTGATCTGGAGGCGCAGCTACAGCACGGCGCCTCCCGCACTCGATGCGGCGGATGACAGGCATCCCCTGCACGACCCGCGTTACGCCGGCATCGCCGGGCTGCCGGCGACCGAGTCGCTG
>DATICC010000068.1:0-5576 GCA_035457045.1 Woeseiaceae bacterium
TCGACGAGCGACTGCATCGGGAGGTCGTCGCCTATGCGCGTATTCAATACGAAACTGACGCCCATGCCCTCGAGTATGGACCGGCGTATCCGCACCACGTCTTTCTCGAGTTTGAACGGCGGTATGCCGAAGGTGAGCAAACCGCCGATCTCGGGGTGGGCATCGAAGACGACGGCGCGTATGCCATTGCGCGCCAGTACGTCCGCCGCTCCGAGGCCTGCGGGCCCGGCCCCGACTATGGCCACGCGTTTGCCCGTGTCCACGACGGATGACATGTCCGGCCGCCATCCCCGCTTGAACGCTTCGTCGCTGATGTACTTCTCTATGCTGCCGATGCTCACCGCGCCGAAACCGTCATTCAATGTACATGCGCCTTCGCACAGGCGATCCTGTGGACACACGCGACCACAGATCTCCGGCAGCGAATTGGTCTGGTGGGACAATTCCGCGGCCTGGAAAAGTTTTCCTTCCTCGATCAGTTTGAGCCAGTCCGGAATGTAGTTGTGCACCGGGCACTTCCATTCGCAATAGGGATTGCCGCAGGCGATGCACCGCCCGGCCTGGCTGGCCGCGTCGGCGCCGTCGTAGGAACCGTAGATCTCACGGTAATGCCGGATACGCACTTCGACCGGCTGCTTCTCCGGATCGCGTCGCGGCACTTCGAGATACTGCAGCGGGTGCTTCGACATGGTCAGGCCGCCTGTCGCAGCGATTCGATCAACGATCCGAGCTCAGCCGCCTTCGGTTTGACCACCCAGAACTTCGGCAGGAACGTCCGGTAGTCATCGAGTATGGCCCGCCCCCATGCGCTCTCCGTGTGATGTACATGCTCCATGATCAGCGACCGCAAGTGGTGCAGGTGCATTTCCATGCTTTCCGACGCAATGCGGTGTATGTCGATCAGTTCGTGGTTGTACAAATCCACGAAGTCGCGGTCGAGATCGAGTACGTAGGCAAAACCGCCCGTCAGTCCCGCACCGAAATTGACGCCGCTACGGCCGAGGACGACCACCACGCCATCGGTCATGTACTCGCAGCAATGATCTCCCGCGCCCTCGACAACCGCTGTGGCACCCGAGTTGCGTACGGCGAATCGCTCGCCGGCCTGGCCTGCGGCAAACAGCTGTCCTCCCGTGGCGCCGTACAGGCAGGTATTGCCGATAATCACGGTGTCCCGCGCAACAAAACCCGCGTCCCGGGGAGGCCGGATCACCAGGCGTCCGCCGTTCATCCCCTTGCCGACATAGTCATTTGCATCGCCGGTCAGGTGCAGATTGAGTCCATTGACGTTCCATGCGCCGAAGCTCTGGCCGGCCGTGCCGTCCAGCATCACCTCCAGCGCCGCCTCGCCCATACCGGCATTTCCGTAACGGCGCGCGATTTCTCCGGATATGCGCGCACCGATGCTGCGATGGTGATTGCGCACGTCGAAAGAGAAAGTGCCGCCAGCGCGTTTCTCTATCGACGGCAACATCTCCCCAAGCATGCGCTCGGCGAGTTCACCGCGATCGAACGGCTGGTTGTTCGGGTCGGTGCAGAATTGCGGCAGGTCAATTGCAAGCCCGTTCGTCGAGAGGATCGGTTTCAGGTCCAGTTGTCGTTGACGACGGGTTGCGCCGGGCTGGATTTCGATCAGGTCCACGCGTCCGATGATGTCCTCGACGCGCCGCACGCCAAGTTCGGCAAGGCGCATCCTCACCTCTTCCGCAACGAAGCGGAAGTAGTTCATCACCAGCTCCGGCAAGCCCGTGAAGTGCTGTGTGCGTAACACTTCGTTCTGCGTCGCTACACCGGTTGCACAGTTGTTCAGGTGACAGATGCGCAGGTACTTGCAGCCCAGCGCCACCATCGGTGCGGTACCGAAACCGTAACTCTCGGCGCCGAGCATCGCCGCCTTGATCACGTCGAGACCGGTCTTGAGTCCACCGTCCGTCTGCAGCCTCACCTTGTGCCGAAGTCCGTTGCTGCGCAGCACCTGGTGCGCTTCCGACAGCCCGAGTTCCCAGGGGCTGCCGGCGTACTTGATCGAACTCAACGGACTCGCGCCGGTGCCGCCGTCATACCCCGAGATCGTGATCAGATCGGCGTAAGCTTTGACGACACCCGCGGCGATCGTGCCCACCCCGGGCTCAGCAACCAGTTTCACCGAAACGAGCGCCTGCGGATTGACTTGTTTCAGATCGAAGATCAGCTGTGCCAGATCCTCGATCGAATAAATGTCGTGGTGCGGCGGCGGCGAGATCAGTCCGACTCCGGGCTTCGCAAAGCGCAGCCGGGCAATCATGTCGTTCACCTTGTGGCCGGGAAGTTGCCCGCCTTCGCCGGGTTTCGCACCTTGCGCGATCTTTATCTGGATGACTTCGGCATTGACCAGGTATTCGGCCGTCACGCCGAAACGCCCGGAAGCGATCTGCTTGATGCGCGACATTCTTTCGGTTCCCTGGCGTCGCGGGTCCTCGCCGCCTTCGCCGGAGTTGGAACGCGCGCCGAGCCGGTTCATTGCGATGGCGAGGGCTTCATGCGCCTCAGGCGATAAGGCGCCGAGCGACATCCCCGCACTGTCGAAACGCGACAGGATGTCGGCGATAGGTTCCACGTCTTCCAGCGGCACGGGCGGTCCGGCCGGCACAGTGCGAAACAGGTCCCTCAGGGTTGCGACGGGCCGCTCGTTCACCAGCTTTGCGTAGTCGAGATAACGATCGAAGTCCCCGCTGCGCACCGCGCCCTGCAATGTCGCGATGACATCGGGGTTGTAGCAGTGGTACTCGCCGCCGTGTACGTATTTCATCAGGCCACCCTGGTTCAGCGGCTCGCGGGGTTCCCACGCCGCTTTTGCCAGCATTCTCTGGTCCTCGGCGAAATCGTCGAACTTCGCTCCCTGGATGCGGCTGGCGGTGCCCCTGAAGCAGCGCGACACGATCTCGTCGTGCAGTCCGACTATTTCGAACAGCTGGGCGCCGCGATAACTGGAGACCGACGATATCCCCATCTTCGACATGATCTTGAACAGGCCCTTGCGAATTCCGCGGCGATAACTGCGGCCGAGCTGCTGGTGCCTGTCCACGCTGCCGCGCGCCGCGAGGTCGTGAAGGCTCTGGTACACGAGGTAGGGGTAGACCGCCGTCGCGCCATAGCCTATCAGGCAGGCAAAGTGGTGTGGATCGCGGGCAACTGCCGTTTCGACGATGATGTTGGCCGCGCAGCGCAGCCCCTTGCTGACCAGGAAATGATGTACCGCCCCGGTTGCCAGCAGCGCGTGTACCGGCAGCAGCTCCTTTTTGAGATAACGGTCGCTCAACATCACGATCAGCTTGCCGTCGCGCACGGCTTGCCCGGCCTCCGAGCAAATCTGGTCGAGGGCTTCCTGCAGGGAGAGCTCTTTCGGCCGGTTGAGGTCGATGAATGCATGGCTGTCGGCGAACATTCCCCGGCCGAGCAACTGGCGCAGTTTCCTTTGCGACAAGACGGGCGAATTCATGACGATGTGACGCGCATGCTCGGGCCCGATGTCGAACAGGCTGCTTTCGCGCCCTATGTTCGTCTGCAGCGACATGACAATGCGTTCGCGCAACGAATCGATCGGCGGGTTCGTTACCTGCGCAAACTGCTGGCGGAAGTAGTCGAAGGGGGAGCGGATCTTCTGTGACAGCACCGGCATCGGCGTGTCATCACCCATCGAACCGACCGCCTCTTGCTCCGCCTTGGCGAGCACGCTCACCACTTCGCTCAATTCCTCGCGCGTCAGGTTGAACATCTTCTGGTAGGTCGCCAGCGTGTCCTTGTCCATCGGCTCCGCAGCGATATGCCTGTCAACCAGTTCCGAGTCGAGGTAGCGCACACCTTCGCGCAGCCATTTCTTGTAGGGTGCCCGTGCCGACAGGTTTTCCTCGATCTCGGCGTTCTCGAGCAGCACGCCGTTGCGCAAATCGACAGCCAGCATCTCGCCGGGCCGCAGTCGCCCTTTTCTCAGGACATCCGACGGCTGGTAGTCGTAGACACCGATTTCCGACGCGACGGTCAGATGCCGGTCTTTCGTTATGACGTAGCGCGCCGGTCTCAGTCCGTTCCTGTCCAAACAGCAGGCAGCATAGCGGCCATCCGTCAGCACGATGCCCGCCGGTCCGTCCCAGGGCTCCATCTGCAGATCGTAGAACTCGTAGAACGCGCGCACATCGGGATCGAGCGAATCCATCGCCTGCCAGGCGGGCGGAATCAGGATGCGCATGGCCTGCAGCACATCCATGCCTGCGGCGCGAAACACTTCCAGCATGTTGTCGAGGCTCGACGAGTCGCTGCCAGTCAGGGAGACGATCGGGTCCAGGTCCGAAATGTCAGGAAGCTTGTCAGAGCGAAAATTGGCGGTGCGCGCTACGGCCCAGTTCCGGTTGCCCTGGATCGTGTTGATCTCACCGTTGTGCGCCAGAAACCGGAACGGTTGTGCGAGACGCCACTGCGGAAGCGTGTTGGTCGAGAATCGCTGGTGGAACAGGCACACGGAGCTCGCCATGGCCGGATCCTTCAGATCCGGGTAGAAATCGGCCAGCGCACCTGGCATGAACATGCCCTTGTAGCTGGTCGTGACCGAAGACAGGCTGGCGACATAGGCGCTTCGGTCACTGTCCCCGAATTGCTTCTCGGCCCGGCGTCGCGCCAGGAACAACTGCCGGTTGAACGTGCCCCGCTGCATGCCCGCCGGCGCATTGACGAATACCTGCTCGATATGCGGCATGGTCTGCAGCGCCTGCTCTCCGCAAACCGACGGCTCGACGGGCACCTCGCGCCAGCCGGCGACTTCGAGCCCCGTCCGACCGATCGATTCGGTGATCGTGTCGCGGCTGCGGTTGGCGATCGCCGGATCCATGCTGAGGAACACCATGCCCACGGCAAAGCGTTGCGCAAGATCGAAACCAAGTTCGGCTGCCCTGAGACGAAAGAAATCATCGGGCTGTTTCATGAGCAGGCCACAACCGTCACCGGTCTTGCCATCGGCTGCAACGGCTCCGCGATGTGTGAGCCGCGTCAGCGCAGCAATGGCGGTCTCGACCACCCAGTGGCTCGGTGCGTCATCGAGATTTGCAATCAAGCCGAATCCGCAGCTGTCGCGATCGAAAGCGGGATCGTAGAGACCGATTGTCGATGCTTCGCTCATGCAGCTCCGCTGCGCGTACCGGGTACGCGGCCCAATGGAATCATCCAATGAAGAGACGCCGATGCGTCAAAAATTGTTGGGCCGCACGGTGGCTGGAACTGTGCCGACGAGGTTCGGACAAATGTGTCGATTGACCTGATTGTCTTCCGTGACGGCCCGGAACTTCGAGTATATGACAGCGCGCGCAGTAATCTACGCGTCTTGCACGATAATCGGCGCCTTGCGCTAGTTTGGGTCGCACGATGCGCCATGTTGGTGCAGATCACTGCAAAAAGGTGCCGGATTTATTTGTTCGCCAAAAAAGTGCCAGGATTATTTAGCGACTGCCGTGCTGAAACAGCGCGACCAGGGTTTCGGCCGGAAAAAGGTGTCAGGTTTATTTTCTTCGCGGAAAAGGTGCCATATCTATTTTCCCCAGCCGAAGAAA
>DATICC010000069.1:0-4779 GCA_035457045.1 Woeseiaceae bacterium
GAATATGCCGGTGAAGACGAGATTGCGGCTCACCGAGAAGCCGGCCAGCCACTCGGAGACGCTATACATGCCCGCCATGTCTGCCAGTGCTGCGAGCGCGTAGGCGAGCATCCAGCCGGCGACG
Organism: Woeseiaceae bacterium; assembly: GCA_035457045.1. Classification (GTDB taxonomy): domain Bacteria; phylum Pseudomonadota; class Gammaproteobacteria; order Steroidobacterales; family Woeseiaceae; genus JAKEGN01. The sequence goes on from DATICC010000069.1 coordinate 125, forward strand.
ATCGCGTAGAAACTCAGGATCAGGCTGGCCGTGACGATGCCGAGGTAACCCGTTGCCCGGCCGAGTTGCCGGGTCGCGCCGCCATTTGCGATGCCACGCAATGCGGTGACTGCATTTGCTTTCGCATGTCGCCCGATGATCAACTCCGCCATCAGTGCGGGAAACGCCAGACAGAACGCCAGTACCAGGTAGACCAGCAGGAACGCGGCGCCGCCATTGCCGGCGGCCTGCGTGGGGAAACCCCATATATTGCCGAGGCCGACGGCCGATCCCGCCGCCGCGAGAATGAATCCAAGCCTCGAACTGAATTCACCGCGTGCAGTGCTCAATGGAATCCCCCTTTTTGCCAGTTTTTCTTCCAGAGCCTCGCGGATTCTATCGCATGCGCGGCGCCGCCGCTTTCGCTGGCTGTGCCGGATTTCCTGTAACGTTTCCACGTTGCGGACGTCGTTAGGGATATGGCGGGGACAAAGTGGTGAAGGCGGTCACTGACGAACAGCTAATCCAGTGGGTCGCGGACGGTGATCCGTCCTGCCTGGCCGCGCTGTTCGACCGCCATCACCGCGCGGTTTACCACTTTTTACTGCAGATGCTCAAGGAACGGGCGCTCTGCGAAGACCTGGTTCAGGACGTGTTCCTCAAAGTGCTGCGCAAGGCGCACAACTTTCGCGGCGAAGGCAGTTTCAAAGGCTGGTTGTTCAACGTCGCGCGAAACGTGGCACTTGATGAGCTGCGAAGGGCAAGCCGGCAGGGAACCGATCCGCTCGATGACAGTGAAACGGAGTCCGCGCTCACCGATCACCGTTCAGCGGAGCAGGAAGCGGCTGGGAAACAGAAAGTGAAACTGGTGCTGCAGGCAATGGCAAAGCTGCCGGCGGCGGTGCAGGAAGTCATATGGCTTGGACGATTCGAGTTCGACAGCTACGAAGAACTTGGTCAGGCGCTGAACTGCAACGCGGGAACGGCGCGTGTTCGGATGCATCGGGCTATGGACCTGTTGAAATCGACGTATATCAGCATGCACGGAGTACCTGTCGATGGCTGAGAAAAAAGTTTCGAAACTGGCGCTGGAGCTGGACGATTCCGGCAAGGCTTTGTGGGATGCACTCGGCGGAGTCGAGCAGGAGGAACCCTCGGCTGGATTGCGCCGATCCTTCCATGCAAGGCTCGAACGTGAGAGTCGCCGCAGCTGGCTGGATAGGTTTCGCGATCTCCTCGGCCTGCGCAGCAATACCGGTTGGCTGACGTCTGCCGCCTGCCTGCTGGCCGGTCTCGTCATCGGCCAGGCGTCCTTCGTAGGCAGTGGCGACGACGGCGCGCGACTTGCCGCGCTGGAGGAAAACATTACGGCACTGAATCGCAGGCTGATTCTCGATCGCCTGGAGGACACCACGCCGAGCACGCGATTGCGCGGCGTCATGGACGCGGCCTCCGTTGCGGCTGGCGACGCCGAGATCGCAAGCGCATTGCTGGTGCGTGCAACGCAGGACCGCGTGCCGTCCGTCCGTTCTGCCGCCATCGATGCATTGGCATCCAGCACGACAGCGCCGGCCATCGGCGAGCAGATCATGAGCCTGCTCGAGCAAGCGGAGTCGCCGATCGTGCAATTCGCACTGGTCGATCTCGTACTTCGCTACGGCAACGCCGGGCAGATCGATCAGCTGGTGAAGCTGGCCGAACAAGACCGGCTGCACCCGGACCTGCAGCGTCACGTTTACGCATCCATAAAGGGGGATACAGCATGAGAATCTATCTGGCAGGCCTCGCAATTGGCGCAAGCCTCAACGCCGCCGCAAGCCCCGTTACCGAGAACCGCTCGTGGACCGAGACCTATCCGGTTTCTGCCACTGCGCCGCGTCTCGAAGTCAGCAACGTCTGGGGTAGTGTCAAAGTTCGCGCCGGTGTCCATGGGCAGGTGACGGTGTCCGTCACCGAACGTCGCTCCGCGCCGGACCAGGCACGCTTCGAGCGTTCACTGCAGACGATCCAGCTCGAAATCGTGGCAGACACTTCCGGCGTTTCCTTGCTGGTCGGTGACGGGAACGACTCCCGATGGCACTGGAACGACTGCCGCGACTGCCGTGTCGATTACCAGTTCGACATCCAGGTCCCGCCGGATGCGGTTCTCGACGTCGGCACCGTAATGGACGGGAGAGTCGACATACAGGGCGTGACCGGCATCGTGAGCGCACACAACGTCAACGGCCCGATCGACATCGGCGACTTACGCGATTGCACGGTCGTCGAAAACGTCAATGGGCCGATTACCATGAATTTCGACCGGACGCCGCTGCAGAGCTGCAGGATAGAAACGGTCAACGGCGATGTGACGCTGGAGATGCCCGAGAGCGCAAGCCTCGACGTTGCACTGGACCTGTTCAATGGCCGGGTGTCGTCCGAATTGCCTGTCGGGCCGTTCCGGCTGCCGGCTTCCGTTGAACAGCTCGTTCAGGACGGCCGTACTCGCTATCGCATTCAGCAACTGGCGGGTGTCCGCATTGGTGCCGGCGGTCCCACCTATTCGGTCGCGTCGATAAACGGCGACCTGCAGATCAAGAAGCATCAGTAATGGAGAACACGATGAAACATCCAACAGGTCGCATGGCAATTGCACTGCTGGCGCTCGCCGGGAGCGCAAGCACGTTCGCGCAGGACCGGCCGCAAGTCATCAACATTCCGTTGTCCCGCCCCGGTGAACCGGTTGAGCTCGATATCGATATCGTCACAGCGCGCATCGAAGTTATTGGCGAGGACCGTCAGGATGCGTCATTCGAGGTGACTGTCGCGGGTGGCAAGCGGAAGATCATCACGCCCTCCGGTGCGCTGCCTATCGAAGGCGGCAGCTACTCCTTCGACATTGACGAAGAAGATAACGAGATCTCATTCGACACGGACCATCGGGCCGAAAGGGTCAACCTCGTGGCACGAATCCCGAAGCGCGCCAATGTCACGCTAAGCACCGTCAACGACGGTGAAATCATTGTCAGCAACATTACGGGCAATCTCGAGCTGTCCAATACCAACGGGCCGATTACCGCGTCGAAAATCTCGGGTACGGTCATAGCCGAGAGCGTTAACGCCGACGTTGATGTAAGTTTCAGCAGGATGGATGACGTTGATGCCTCGTCCTTCGAGACCATCAACGGCAACATTACCGTGGGCCTTCCGTCGAATGCCGGCGCCGAGCTGCATCTCGATTCCGCCCGCGGTGAGATCACGTCCGATTTCGAAGTGGTGGTCGTTCCCACGGACGGAACCGTTACGCGGGAGGAAGGGCAAGACGGCGTGGAAGTGCGGATCGAAAAGAACATCGTCGCGAGGATCAACAACGGCGGCCCGGTGCTTCGCTTCAAGACCCTGCACGGCGACATTCACATTCGCAAGGTGCAGTGAGCGTTGGGGACACGGTCCGGGACAGTAACCGAACTCCGTCCCCGAAGTGTCAGGCAGCTTTCAGGGCGTCTGCGGCGGACAGGTAGTTGTAGCCGAGATCGCGGGCGACCGCCTCGTGATTGACGTGGCCTGCGTGCACGTTCAGTCCGTTGGCGAGGTGCGGATCGCGCGCGAGCGCCTCGCGCCAGCCGAAATTCGCCAGTGCCTTGGCAAACGGCAGGGTCACGTTGGTCAGAGCAAAAGTCGAAGTGCGCGGTACTGCGCCAGGCATGTTGGTGACGCAGTAGTGCACGACGTCATCGACGACGTAGGTCGGTTCCGCGTGCGTGGTGGGACGGCTGGTTTCGAAGCAACCGCCCTGGTCGATGGAGATGTCGACCAGCACCGAACCCGCCTGCATGGACTTGACGTGCGCCTTCGACACGAGCTTCGGTGCGGCAGCACCCGCGATAAGCACGGCACCAATGACGAGATCGGCATCGACGATGAGCGTGTCGATGGCCTGCTTGGTCGAGTACTGGGTACGCACACGCCCGCCGAACATTTCATTGATCTGCCGGAGCCGCGGCACCGAACGATCGAGCACGGTAACGGAAGCACCCAGGCCGATCGCCATTTCCGCCGCGTGCGTGCCGGCGACACCGCCGCCGATGACCAGCACTTTGCCGGGTGCGACACCAGGCACTCCGCCGAGCAGCACGCCGCGGCCGCCGTTCGCTTTCTGCAACGAGTAGGCGCCAGCCTGGATCGACAGACGGCCTGCGACTTCGCTCATCGGCGTCAGCAACGGCAAGGAGCGATCGGGTGCCGTGACGGTTTCGTAGGCGATCGCGGTCGCGCCGGATTTGACCAGAGCAGCGGCCTGCTTCGGATCGGCAGCGAGATGCAGGTAGGTAAAGAGCACCTGTCCTTTGCGCAGCATGGCGCATTCGTGCAGCTGCGGTTCCTTGACCTTGACGATCAGGTCCGCGGCCTCGAACACCTGCTCCGGTTTCGCCACGACTTTTGCGCCTGCCGCTTTGTAATCCGCATCGGTCATGCCGATGCCCGCGCCGGCGTTGGTCTCAACGATCACTTCGTGGCCATCGCTCACGAGTTCCCGCACACCGGCCGGCACCATACCGACACGGTATTCCAGAATCTTGATTTCCTTGGGTACGCCGATCTTCATTGTTGTTATCCCCGGGGCGGTATTGTTGGAGTTGCGCAGAATACCCCGGCTTTGGCGCAACCGCCTTGCGGAATCAGTGACTATTGAAGCC
>DATICC010000070.1:0-7752 GCA_035457045.1 Woeseiaceae bacterium
TGCCGGGTTGCGGTGATCGCCTGCGGGTCGATGTCGACACCGACTGCAGATTCCGCCCCGAGCAGTAGCGCAGCAATCGCGAGGATCCCGGAGCCGCAGCCATAGTCGAGTACCCTGCAACCCTCGAGGTCGGTCGCATCCAGCCACTCGAGGCACAGCGCCGTGGTCGGGTGCGTGCCGGTGCCGAAAGCCAGGCCGGGGTCCAGGCGAACGATCACCGCATCCTTCGCGTCGACCTCGAAACCGCCCGGGCAGACCCACAGGCGCTTGCCGAAATGCATCGGGCGAAAGTCCTTGAGCCATTCGCGCTCCCAGTCGCGCTCCTGCAGCGACTCGACGCGATAACCGGGCAATTCCTGCAACATGAAGGAGCGAAGCAGGTCGTCATGCAGCCGGCGCAGGTCGGCACTGGCGTCGAACAGGCCGGTGATCCGGGTGTCCGCCCACAACGGTGTTTCGCCCGGCGCCGGCTCGAGGACCGGGTTGTCGCCCGCGTCGCTCAGGGTTACAGAGCAGGCACCATGACGTTCGAAAACGGCCTCGACGAGCTCGTGCGGCAGCGCACCGAGCCGCATGGTGAATTGCTGCCAGTTCATGCTGCTGCCCGGACTCGCCGTCACAATCCCAATCGCTTTTCCAGGTAATGGATGTCGGTACCACCGCTTTGAAACGCGGAATGCTGCAGGATCTCCCGGTGCAGCGGCACGTTGGTACGAATGCCGTCGACGACGATTTCGGACAAAGCATTGCGCATTCTCGCCAGGGCCGTGGCCCGGTCGTTGCCATGGGCAATGATCTTGCCGATCATCGAATCGTAATACGGCGGCACGCGGTATCCGCTGTAGAGATGGCTCTCGATACGAATGCCGGGTCCTCCGGGCGCATGCCAGAGCGTGACCAGACCGGGCGAAGGCATGAATGTCTTCGGGTCTTCGGCGTTGATACGGCATTCAATCGCGTGACCGCTGATCCGGATGTCATCCTGGGTAATTCGCAAAGCCTCGCCGTTGGCGATGCGAAATTGCTCTTTCACGATGTCGACGCCGGTGATCATCTCCGTCACCGGATGCTCGACCTGCAAGCGTGTGTTCATTTCGATGAAGTAAAATTCGTTGTCCTGGTACAGAAACTCGAATGTGCCGGCACTGCGGTATCCCATCTCCTGACAAGCGCGGACACAGCGTGCACCAATGCGGTTTCTCTGCTCTTCGGTGATGCCGGGGGCCGGAGCTTCTTCGATGACTTTCTGGTGGCGGCGCTGCATCGAACAGTCGCGCTCGCCGAGATGCACGGCGTTGCCATGCATGTCGGCAAGTACCTGGATCTCCACGTGGCGCGGCCTTTCCAGGAATTTCTCCATGTACACGACCGGGTTGCCGAAAGCGGCGCGGGCTTCGGCTTGCGTAAGCACGATTGCGCTGATCAGCGATGCTTCCGAATGCACCACTCGCATACCACGACCGCCGCCGCCCCCGGCGGCCTTGATGATGATCGGGTAGCCGATGTCCCTGGCGATCCGAAGATTCTCCTCGGCGTTGTCGCCTAACGGGCCGTCCGAGCCCGGCACCGTCGGCACACCGGCTGCTTTCATCGTTCGGATCGCCGAAACCTTGTCGCCCATCAGGCGAATTGCTTCCGCCGGTGGTCCGACAAAGATGAAGCCACTCGACTCGACACGCTCGGCAAAATCTGCATTCTCTGAGAGAAATCCGTAGCCGGGGTGTATGGCGACTGCGTCGGTCACTTCAGCGGCGCTGATGATCGCCGGCATGTTCAGGTAACTGTCCACGGATTGCGGCGGACCGATGCAGACCGTTTCATCGGCCAGCAGCACGTGTTTCAGGTTGGTGTCGGCGGTCGAGTGCACGGCAACCGTTTTGATGCCCATTTCACGGCAGGCGCGAAGTATGCGCAGTGCAATCTCGCCACGATTGGCAATGACGACTTTATCGAGCATCGCTGCGCCAGCCGCTCAGGCGTGGCCGCGCTGGTCGATCACGAACAGGATCTGTCCGTATTCGACCGGGTCGCCATTCTGTGCGCGTATGGACTTGATCGTGCCCGCAACGTCCGCCTCGATCTGGTTCATCATCTTCATCGCCTCGATGATGCAAAGCGTATCGCCCTCCTTTACCTTGTCGCCGACCTGCACGAATGGCGGGGAGCCGGGCGATGACGCCGTGTAAAAGGTGCCGACCATCGGTGCCTTGACGGCATGCCCGTCGTCTTCGACTTCCGCGTGTGCCGGCGCCGGCGGCGGGGCGGCCGCGGCCGGGGCGGCGGAATAGACTGGTTGCTGGACCATGTTCACCGGCATCGATGCCTGGGCGTAAGGCGTGTGGCGGCTGATCCGCACGGATTCCTCGCCTTCGGTGATCTCAATTTCGGAAATGCCGGACTCGTCCAGCAGCTCGATCAGTTTTTTTACCTTTCGTATGTCCATGGGATTTCCTTGAGAGAAATGGCGGATGGCGCCTGGCCATGCTTCTTGATTATTGCCAGATTACCGAAGATAGGAGCAATTCTAACCCCGATCGGGGCAGATAAAGCAACATCGGGGTCTCAAGGTGGCGTGCCGGAGGGATTCTGGCAGTGATTGCCGCCCGTCAAAGGTCTTTAAGCGCCATTCTTGCCGTGGCAAGGTCCATTTCGCCCGATTCCAGGCGGCCCATTACCGACACGATCTGCTCGATGTGCTCGGCGACGATCTCGCCGATGTGCGCGTTGACCAGGCTGCCGTCGCTAGCCACGACCAGCGTGAAGGGCATACCGACGAACTCGATGCCGGATGCTTCGGCGGCGGCCATGGCATCTTCCTGCCCGATCAGGATCGGGTAGTTGAACTCCGCATCCTTCGCGTATTGCTCGACCTGTTCGCGATAATCCACGGCCACGCCGACCACTTGCAGGCGATTCACGGCATGCTCGGCCTGCGTTGCCTTTAGCAACGGAATTTCCCGGCGGCACGGCGCACACCAGGTTGCCCAGAAATTGACCAGCAGAGGCGTGCCGCGCCATTCCGACAGGCTGCGCGGTTTGCCGTGCAGGTCATCGAGAGTGAAGTCGATCTTGGCCTCGACCACGGAACCCGTTACCGGCGGTTCCTCCGGCACCTGCAGGTACATCCGTAGCAAATATCCACCGGCTGCAATGGCAATCATCAGCAGCGCGATCGCGACGTTTTTTTTCATCGGGGCCCTGGACTTTATCGTTGTGCGGTTACCGGGTTCGTTGCCGCGACCGCGGCACGTACGTGCTCCGCAAATTTTTCCGCTTTCATGTAACCAACCACCTCATAGCCGTGCCGCTGCAATCCGTCGCTGCCAAAGAAGATGATGGTCGGCGGACCGAATACGCCGAAGCGCTGCAACAACTCCTGGTCTTCCGCATCGTTCGACGTGACATCGGCCTGCAGCGTGACCGTGTTCGTCAGCGCTGCCTGCACGGCCGGATCGGAGAAAGTGTACTTCTCCATTTCGATACAGGATACGCACCAGTCGGCGTAGAAATCGAGCATTGCCGATTTGCCGCCCGAGGCAGCCATGGCGACCTCGCGATCGAGATCCTCGACCGTCTTGATGCGGCGAAAGGCGAGGCCGTGTTCCTGCCCGGGGCCGGTGGAAATACCGGCGCTCAAACCTCCCAGCGGTCTCAGCAGGCTGTGGCCGCCGGCCAGTGCGCCCAGCAGCAGGACAGCACCATAGAGGATGGCCAGCAGGCCGAAGCCCTTGCCGAGCTTCTGCAGACCGGAAGCCTGGGCGTCGAGCGAAGTCAGGCCACCGAGAAAGACACCGGCCATGAATATCAGCACGGCCCAGAGCGCCAGCGTCACGCCCGCCGGCAGGATGCGCGACAACATCCAGATCGCAAGCGCGAGCATCATGAAGCCGAAGGCGTTCTTCACCGCGATCATCCACTGCCCGGTCTTGGGCAGGAACCTGCCTTGCGCGGCGCCGACCAGCAACAATGGCGCACCCATGCCGAGGCTCATGGCAAACAATGCCGCGCCGCCGCGCAGCATGTCGCCGGTTTGAGCCATTACGGTCAGGGCGGCAATGAGCGCCGGTGCCACGCAGGCGGTCACCACCAGTGACGACAGCGCTCCCATGATGAACGCCCCGATTGCCGTGCCACTTTTCTGGTTGCCGCTGACACCGGCAAGCCGGCTCTGGATCGCAGAGGGCATCTGCAGATCGAACAGGCCGAACATGCCAAGTGCGAGGACCACGAAGAGCGAGGAGAACAGGATCAGCACCCACGGCTGGTTGAATGCGGCCTGCATCTGCAGACCGGCGGCCGCAGCCACGACTCCTGCGGCGGTGTACACCAGTGCCATGCCCATCACGTAACTCAATGCCAGCGCGAATCCGCGCCGCGAACTGACGTTTTCGCCTTCGCCGGCGATGATGCCGGAAAGGATGGGAACCATCGGCAGGACACAGGGTGTGAAAGCGAGGCCGAGGCCCGCGAGGAAGAAAACACCGGCGGCTGCCCACAACCCGGACTGCGTAATGACTCGCGCGAGCATGGCCTGCTCTGACACCGGCGGTTGTCCGCCCGAAGCGATAGCCGGCGCCTGCAGCGCCGAGACCGCTGTGGCTGCCGGCAAGGATACCTGCATGATTTTCGTTACCGGCGGGTAACAGATGCCACCGTCGGCGCAGCCCTGGTATCCGATCTGCAGCTCCATATCCATGGCTTCCGGCGTTGCCCTCGCAAGCGGCACGGTGCCGAATACGTCATCGTGAAACACCTGCATCTCGCCGAACCACTCGTCGAACTTTTTCTCACCCTCCGGCAGCTCGAGCCGGCCGAGTTGTACCCGGTCCGATGAAGTCGTGACGGTGATCTTGTCCCGGTAAAGGTAGTAGCCGGGCAGGACCCGGATGCCGAGCTCGACGGTGTTGCCGTCCAGGGCAGTGAGTGCCGGTATGAAAACCTCGTCCACCGGAAGGAAATCGGCGTTGGCTCCGAGCGGCGAACCGAATGTGGTGTCCAGGCTCAACTTGCCCGCGGCGCCGGCCTTCATCAGCTTGACCTCGGCGATCCACGTCTGTGGGGTATAGCAAAGGCCGAGATCGGCGCAGCCCTGCAGGCGGAGTTCGAGTTCGGCAGCGTCGGGGCGCGTCCCTTCCACGGTGTAAGGCAGGGAGACGAAGAAGCGCTCGCGATAAACCTCCTGAGCACCGAAGTACTCGTCCTCGTGCGCGATACCCGGCGGCAACGCGTACTGGCCGATGCGGATGCCAGGGCTCAGGCTGGCAAAGGACAATTTGCTCTTGTAGAGGTAGTACCCGTCTTCGATGACGAAATCGATCTCGAAGGCCTCGCCGGTGTCGGCAAGAGCGTAGCGGAAGGCCTCGCGGGGCTTCAGAAAGTCCCCGGTCTGCGCGTTGGCGAAGCCGAGCCAAAGCAGTCCGGCTGCAAGCGCAACAGACTTTTGCCACGAAAGCGTCGTACGCGACCGTTGCACGCAGTACCTCGTTTGCTGGACAGATATCGTTGCTATGACGACTGGGACCGCCAAAACAGCCGGATATTACCGGTTATGTCAACCACAGCCGTCGACCGGACAGGAAGGATACCGGTGGTGACCGGCACTGTCATTGACCGAGCACGCAGTTTCGCTGTGGCGGGCGGGCAAGCAAGCGATCGCTCGCGCTGCCCCTTGAAATTTGCGCCGCCGCCCCTATGATTGGCACTCGCTGCAGCCGAGTGCTAACAGGTACAAGCTGCGAAGACCGCAAAAGTCGGTTACTAATCAATAGTTTATAGGAGATCCAATCGATGAAGATTCGTCCGCTTCATGACCGAGTCATCGTAAAGCGCGTGGAGGAAGAGCGCACATCCCCCGGTGGAATCGTCATACCGGACACCGCAACCGAAAAGCCAATCAAGGGCAAGGTCATTGCCGTGGGCAATGGCAAGATCCTGGAATCCGGTGAAATCCGGGCCCTGGACATCAAGGCTGGCGACAAGGTGCTGTTCGGTAAATACAGCGGAACTGAAGTCAAGGTAGACGGCGAGGAACTGCTGGTGATGAAGGAAGACGACATCATGGCCGTCATCGAAGGCTGACGTCGACTCCACCCGGTTCTCAAAAGGTTTAAGCAAAGAGGATACTGAAAATGGCTGCTAAAGAAGTTCGTTTCAGCGACGACGCCCGTCAGAAGATGTTCGCAGGTGTGAACATCCTGGCGAATGCGGTGAAAGTGACCCTTGGTCCCAAAGGTCGCAACGTCGTGCTCGACAAGAGTTTTGGCGCACCGACCGTCACCAAGGACGGCGTTTCCGTCGCCAAAGAGATCGAGCTCGAGGACAAGTTTGAAAACATGGGCGCACAGATGGTCAAGGAAGTAGCTTCCCAGACCTCCGATATCGCCGGTGACGGTACGACAACCGCCACGGTACTGGCGCAGGCGGTACTGCGCGAAGGCCTGAAGTCTGTTGCGGCCGGCATGAACCCGATGGACCTGAAGCGTGGTATCGACAAGGCGACGATCGCCATCGTTGCCGAGCTGAAGAAGCTGTCGAAGCCCTGCGAGGACGACAAGGCCATCGCCCAGGTTGGCAGCATTTCTGCCAATTCCGACACCGAGATCGGCGATATTATTTCGAAGTCAATGCAGAAAGTCGGCAAGGAAGGCGTAATCACTGTCGAGGAAGGCTCGGGTCTGGAAAATGAACTCGATGTCGTCGAAGGCATGCAGTTCGATCGTGGATACCTGTCCCCGTACTTCATCAACAACCAGCAGAACCAGAATGTCGAACTGGAGAACCCGCTGGTACTCCTGTATGACAAGAAAATCTCCAACATTCGCGACATGCTGCCGGTGCTCGAGGGCGTTGCCAAAGCCGGCCGGCCGCTGCTGATCGTTGCAGAAGACGTCGAAGGCGAGGCGCTTGCCACTCTGGTCGTCAACAACATCCGCGGCATCGTCAAGGTTGCGGCGGTCAAAGCTCCGGGCTTCGGTGACCGGCGCAAGGCCATGCTGCAGGACATCGCAGTGTTGACCGGTGGCCAGGTGATCTCCGAGGAAGTCGGCCTGTCGCTGGAGAAGGCCACGCTGGACGACCTTGGCGAAGCCAAGAAAGTTCAGATCACGAAGGAAAACACGACGATCATCGATGGTGCGGGGCGTCCCGAGGACATCAAAGGCCGCGTCGATCAAATCAATGCCGAGATCGAGGAGTCGAGCTCTGATTACGACAAGGAGAAGCTCCAGGAGCGGGTTGCCAAACTGTCCGGCGGTGTTGCCGTGATCAAGGTTGGCGCCGCAACCGAGATCGAGATGAAGGAAAAGAAGGCTCGCGTCGAAGATGCGCTGCATGCTACGCGTGCTGCAGTTGAAGAAGGCGTGGTCCCGGGCGGTGGTGTGGCGTTTATCCGCGCCGCTGCTGCGACGCACAAGCTGAAAGGCGACAACGACGATCAGCAGGTTGGAATCAACATCCTGCGTCGTGCAATCGAGGAGCCGCTGCGCCAGATCGTGAAGAACGCAGGCGGTGATCCGAGTGTCGTTCTGAATGCGGTTGTGAAGGGCAAGGGCAACTATGGCTACAATGCTGCCACCGGTGAGTATGGCGACATGATCGAGATGGGTATTCTCGATCCAACCAAGGTCACCCGTTATGCACTGCAGAACGCAGCCTCCGTGTCAGGCCTGTTGCTGACCACGGAAGCAATGGTTGCAGAGAAACCGAAAAGCGATACGCCCGCAGCGCCGGACATGAGCGGCATGGGTGGAGATC
>DATICC010000071.1:0-4643 GCA_035457045.1 Woeseiaceae bacterium
AAGCCCGAACACGGTGGAAAATCCTGCACGCGCACTGTGTACACCGCAGCGGGTCGCTGGAGATCGGCGACTGCGCGGTATGGGTCGGCGTGAGTTCGGCGCATCGAGATGAAGCGTTTCATGCCTGTCGCTACATCATCGACCAGGTCAAGCAGCGCCTGCCAATCTGGAAGAAGGAGCATTACGCCAATGGCGACTCCGGCTGGGTCAACTGCGAGCGCTGCGCAAGCCAGGCGCCGCAACACGGACACGCGCACGGCGCGTAGCCGCCAAGGAAAAGGTGCCGTAGAAAAGGCGCCGGATTTATTCTATATGGGCGCGGCTGGCGCGGGGAGGTCCTCGACGGGAATTAAGCGGACCGCAGGGAGCCATCCCGTCGAGGACCTCGTCGGGTCAGCTGCGCCCTGCTCTGTCGCTGAATAAATCCGGCACCTTTATCCTCAAGCGGCGTACGGCCGACTAGCGATCGACGTCTGCCAGATCCGTGGGCGTGTCGATGTCGCTTGCGGCAGCAGGACAGCTGAAACGGATGATCCTGCCGGGATGCGCCCGCAACACGCTGCGTGCACCGGAGTCTCCCTTGAGTGCAAGCAATTCGGGGAAGAGGTCTGCGGGAAAGATCACCGGCGGTCCCTCGACACCATCGTACTCACTTGCCACGATACTGTGCGGATTCCTGGACCAGGCTTCGACCATCCCACGCAATTGCTCTGGCTCGACCAGCGGCTGGTCTGCCATGAGCAGCAGGACACCGCTGGCGCCGGCGGCGACCGCGGCCACGCCGGCGGCGATCGAACCGGCGAGGCCCGTGGCGAAATCCGGGTTCACCACGAGGTATCCCTGCAGCGGGGCGCAGGCATCGGCCACCAGCGACCATTGATTTCCGGCGACCAGCAGGCTGCGCTGTCCGGTCGTCGCTTCGGCGAGACGCATCGCGCGCGCGACCAGTGGCTGGCCGCGAAACTCGGCGAGTTGCTTGCAGGATCCGAAACGCGTCGACGCGCCGGCGGCAAGAACGATGCAGAACAATCCGGCGGGTGCCCCTTCATTCCTGCCCGCAGGACGGGGTCGCGTCATCGTCGCGCCGACCCCGTCGCCTTACAGGGTCGTGTCAGCATCTTGCAGTGACCGGGCAGCATGGGCGGAGTATAGGCAAGCAGGCCGTCTACGCAAATAAAGCAACGCCGGACGCGGCCCGCGTTTTCGGCGTGAGAAAGTGCAGCATAGGGGCCGCAAGAGACAGGCTGAAATTGCTGGCCGGCGACACCGCGCCAGCGGATTCCCGCAGCAATCGCCCAGACGCCGCTTGCCCTGTTCACGGCATTTGTGGTTTGTTGTGCAGTGCGGCAGGGTGTACCGGCGAAAAAGGGCCTCCGCCGGAGAATTTGACAAGGAAAAAAAATTGTATCGAATCAAGTCGATTGAAGACGCCAAGGCACTGGAGGGAAAGGAGGTCGGCATTTCCGAGTGGATCGTTGTCGATCAGCAAAAGATCAACCAGTTCGCAGATGCTACCGGCGACTATCAGTGGATACACGTGGACGAGGAACGTGCCTCCAGGGAACTTCCGGAGGGCAGGACGATCGCGCACGGATACCTGACGCTCGCGCTGGTGCCCGCGCTGACCGGCAATTTCGTCCAGGTCGACAATCTGGTGCGCGCCATCAATTTCGGCTGCAACAAGATTCGCTTCTATTCGCCGGTGCCTGTAGGTGCGAGGGTGCGCGCGCGCGCGGTCGTGCTGCAGGCAAGAAAACGCAGCGGCGCACTGCACCTGACGTCCGAGATAACCATCGAGGTCGAGGGCGTTCGAAAACCTGCCTGTGTCGCGGAGACCATCGGCATCTATTTCGTCGAGGAAGGATCGCTCTGACGGCAAGCCGTCGAGCTATCGTTTCTGCAGCCAACCTGGCAGGAAGGAGTACGGGTCGTCATTGATGGTGGCATTGAAGCTCACAGAGTTCTGTTCCAGCATTGCCTTCAGTCGCCCGGACTTCCAGGCATCGAAAACCTCCGTGGCGCCGCCGATATGCACTCCACCGACGAAAACCTGGGGTATCGTCGCCGCACCCGTTTGCTGGCGGAGCGCGACACGAATCCGTCCGCCCCTGTCGTTTTCCTGGTAGGCAACGGAGTCCAGGTCGATGGACCGGTAGGGGATTCCGTACCTGGCGAACATCTTGCGCACCGACCAGCAGAATTCACACCACTCCAGCGCGAACAGCGTGACCGGCTGCGCCGGATCGTGGATGGTCTCGTGAAGAAATTGCAGTGCATCCGGCGGGGCGTCCGGCGCCACATCCGGCAGTGCTGCCGGCGAGGCCTGGTCGAAACGATAGCCGGGGGTCGAGCGGGAAATCTCAAGCTCCTCGTCCGACATGTCGTTGGAAATGCCATCGAACAGCGGCGTGCTCAGGTAGCGCTCGCCGGTATCGGGCAGCATGCAAAGGATGGAAGTCCCAGGGGGCGACTCCCTGGCGATGGCGAGTCCGCCTGCCAGTGTCGCGCCACCTGAGATACCGGCGAATATTCCTTCTTTCTGCGCCAGTTCACGTGACAGCTTGAGCGCGTCGGCTCCGTTTATCGGCACCACCCGGTCCACGAAATCCAGATCGAGCGCATCCTGTGTGAGCTTGGGGATGAAGTCAGGGCTCCAGCCCTGCATGAGGTGCGGCCGGAACATAGGATGACTCTCGGCCGGCGTTCCGTCACTGTTCCTCTGCTGCGCGATGCCGCTGCCGAGCAGCTGCGAGTTGTCCGGTTCGCAGACGACGATGCGGATGTCTGGCCTTTCACGGTTGAGCACCCTGGCGACGCCTTTCAGCGTTCCTCCGGTGCCGAATCCGCTCACCCAGTAATCGAGCCGTTTCCCGGCAAACGCCGCCAGTATTTCCGGCGCGGTGGTGCGACTGTGGGCGTTGGCATTGGATTCGTTCTCGAACTGCCGGCACAGGAACCAGCCGTGCTCGTCGGCCAGTTCGGTTGCTTTTGCGAGCATGCCGCTGCCCTTCATGGCGGCCGGCGTGAGGATCACCCTGGCCCCGAGGAAGCGCATCATGCGGCGCCGTTCGATGCTGAAGGCCTCCGACATGGTGACCACCAGCGGGTAGCCCTTTTGCGCACAGACCATGGCGAGGCCGATACCCGTGTTGCCGCTGGTCGCTTCAATGACGGTCTGGCCCGGTTTCAGCGCACCGCTGCGCTCCGCGTCCTCGATTACTCCGAGTGCGAGCCGGTCTTTGACCGAGCCCATCGGATTGAACGCTTCGATCTTTACAAATAAGTCGACGCCCTCCGGCGCGAGCTTGTTAAGGCGTACCACCGGTGTACGGCCAACGGTCTGCAGGATGTTGTCGAAAATCATGGTTGGCGATCCCTTGATGTCAGGTGTTGCATGGCGAGCCTGGGCAATCATGTGCATGCTCCGTTGTAGCGACCGGGCAGGCCGCAAAGTATAGTAGCAAGCAATCATTTAGGGCAGCAGTGGCGGACCATGGTGCCGTCGATCCGATCGCTGGTGGCGATCGAACGTCTCAATTCCTGGATGACGGGGAGAAGGTGATGGAAGTGACTGGAATTCTGGGGATCCTGGTCCTGATTGCGGATGTATACGCTATTCTGAAGATTGCGGAGAGTTCCGCGGAAACTTCGAAAAAAGCTCTGTGGATCGTGCTGGTACTGGTGCTGCCGGTAATCGGTGTGATCGTCTGGTACCTTGCCGGTCCGGGCCGGCCGTCCTGACAGCGCGCGGCATCGGCCGCTCCGTTCCCAGGGGGCCCGTAACGCCAGTGGCGTTGCTGCCTCCCCAAATGACAAAGGGCTGACAGGCTTTGCCTGTCAGCCCTTTGCACGTAGATCAAACCAGTGGTCGCTGCGATCTCAATCGAACACGAGGCGGAAGGTCACGCCGTAGGTTTTCGGTTCGTTGGGGTAGCCGCTGTAGCTGCCCAGCTGCGCCACCGACGGAAACGCCTGCATGATGTAGTCGTCTCCGTCGAGGTTGCGGGCCCAGAGCATGGCCTCGAAGCCGTTGTCCCACTGCAGGCCCAGACTCGCGTTGACCGTGTTGACCTCGCGCGAGGCGACATCCTCCGGGACGTTTTCGATGACCCGCACCTTCTTGTCGTAAATGTACTCCGCACGAACGAAGCCGGTCATGCTGGCGCCAAGGTCGAAGTTGTAGGTGCCCGAGGTATTCATGCTGAACGGATGCACTCCGGGCACTGACGTCCCGCTCAGGTCCGTCGGTCCGCCAACGCCGCTCGCACCCGGGAAGGAATCGTATTCCGCGTCGAGCCAGGTGCCGGCAAAGGTGAACTGGAAGGCCTCTACCGGCAACCAGGTCAGCTCCAGTTCCGCGCCGGTCGTCGATTGCTTGCCGGCGTTGGCGAGCGAGAACCCGGTGCCGGTGAAGATGTTCGACTGGAAGCCATCGATTTCCTGGTCGAACAGGGCGATGTTGATGGCGCCGTTTTCGAAATTGGTCTTGACGCCGATCTCGTAGACCGTCGCTTCCTCCGGGCCTGCATAACGGGTGCCGGTAACCAGGTTGGGCAGGCCAAGTCCGGCCGAGTTGATTGCGGCCAGATCGGATGCGAACGGCCTTGAATCCCGCGACAGGTTCCACGAGGTGGCCTTGAAGC
>DATICC010000072.1:0-3411 GCA_035457045.1 Woeseiaceae bacterium
GCAGCTCAATCAATTTCGTCAAAAGGGGAGTGGTTACAGTGGCATCGGCTGGCAGGACCGGTCAGCCGGAACAGCCTGAAAGCCAGTTGGTTCAGATGTTGTGGGTTTCCAAAGTGTGTCCCTGGTCGCGATAGGCGGCGAAACGCTGCCTGCTCTGCAGGCGGCTGTCTTCATCGGAGCTTACAATCTCCGCGACACGTGGAAAAGCAGCGATGCTGCCGGGCAGGTCGGGCGCGAGGTTGATCAGCAGGTCGGTGCTGGCGGGATCGCCGGCGCTGTCACGGCCGATGGTCACGGGCGCGACGGCCGGTTTCCCCGGGCTGACGACCTCGTGCGGCACGAAACTGCCGTCCCTGAAAGTCCACAGCAACTCGTCGATGCGCGTCGCGAGGCCTGCGTCGGCGGTACGGATGTGTACCGAATTGCTCAGCCGGTACGCCTTCTCCGCCAGGCGGCAGGCAAACACATGGCGGGCGGACTCGCCGCTCTCGCCCAGTATGTAGAAATCGACCCGGGACATGCTCAGGGCAGGGCGCCCGCGTGCCTCAGCAGGAACTCGCTCAGTACCGGAACCGGCCTCCCGGTTGCGCCTTTGCGCAGGCCGGAGCGGTACGCCGTGCCGGCGATATCGAGGTGTGCCCAGTTCATGCCTTCGGTGAACTTGCCGAGGAAACAGGCGGCGCTCAGCGCACCACCCTCGCGCGTCCCGACGTTCGCCATGTCGGCGAAATTGCTGCGCAGGAGCCGCTCGTATTCCGGCCCCATCGGCATCTGCCAGCAACGGTCGTCTGCCGCGATGCCGGCCGCCGTGATCTTCGCGGCGAGCTCGTCGGAAGGGCTCATCACCGCCGTGCGGTAATGGCCCAGTGCAATGACGCAGGCGCCGGTCAGGGTCGCGACATCGATGATCGTGTGCGGTTTGAAACGGCGTGAATAGGTCAGTGCATCGCAAAGGATCAGCCGGCCTTCGGCGTCGGTGTTCAGGATCTCGACCGTCAGCCCCGACATGCTCTCGATGATGTCGCCCGGCCGGGTTGCCGTATTCCCCGGCAGGTTCTCACAGGCCGGTATGACGGCGATGACATTGATGGGCAGGCGCAACTCAGCGGCAATCGCGACCGTTGCCATGACCGACGCAGCGCCGCACATGTCGAACTTCATTTCGTCCATGTCGGGGCCCGGCTTGAGCGAGATGCCGCCGGAGTCGAAAGTAATCCCCTTGCCGACCAGTACCACGGGTGGGTCTTTGCCACCGCCCTTGTACTGCATGATGATGAGCCGCGCCGGTTCCGAACTGCCATTGCTCACGGACAGGAAGGTGCGCATGCCGAGCTTGCGGATTTCCGGCTCGTTGATGACCCGGGTTTCCAGTTTTGCGTGTTTTTTTGCCAGGCGCCGGGCGGTATTCGCGAGGTAGGTGGGCGTGCAAACGTTCGGCGGAAGATTGCCGAGATCGCGCGCGATGTCCATGCCGCGCACGATGGCGCCCGCGTGTTCGGCGCCACGCATCGCCCTGGCGGCATCGCCGCGGTTCGCGACCGCGATGCCGATACGCTTCAGTGCTATCGCGCCCGTGGCCTTGCTGCTCTTCATTTCGTTGAATGCGTACAGCTTGCCGCCGATGGACTCGACCGTGTACCGCGCGAGGTAGTACGCGTTGGTACCTTCGATATCTTCGAGCGTCAGGTAATTGGTGACATCATCGAGCTTGCTGCCACGCAGGCACTCAAGGCCTGCGCGCAGCGCGTAACGAAACCCGCTGATATCCAGTGCGCCGGCCTTGCCGAGGCCGACGACGACGATGCGCCGTGCACGTACTCCGCTGATGCTCCGCAGCAACCGGCTGACGCCGGGCTGATCGCACAGGTCTCCGTCGCGCAGGAGCTTGCGGATGGATCCACCGCTGGCCGCATCGATTTGTTCCGCGCCGCGGCTCAGTTTGCCCTTTTCGTAGACACCGACGATGACAGCATCGCCGGACCGTGTGGCGGCGCTGCTGGTCGTTGTGAAATATTGCATAGGCCAGTTTGTTCCTTTCGTTCTGAGGGCCGCCGGGTGCATCCGTGCCTCGGCGAATTGCGATCCGCTTGCAGAGTTTCAGGATGCCGCCGACACGGCGCTGTTCGTTCGATGGCTTCGCAGCCAGCCGCAGACAGAAGGACTGTCCCGGGTAATTCAAAAAGGGTAGTCTACCCGATCTGAATCCAGCCAGTTAAGAAAATCACCGGCCTGTCGATGCTGCGCATACTGGACCGTTACATATTTCGCGAGATTGCGCTTACCTGGCTGGCCGTCACCGCAGTTCTGTTGTTCATCCTGCTCACCAACCAGTTTGCGCGGGTGCTCGGCGAGGTCGCGAAGGACAACCTGCCGAAAGATGCGGTCTTCCAGATCATCGGGCTGACCGCCGTGCAGTACATGACCGTGCTGGTGCCGATCGGTCTGTTCCTGTCCATCATGCTGGCACTGGGCCGCCTCTATCGCGACAGCGAGTTGCCGGCGATGATGGCCTGCCGTGTCGGCCCCGGTGACATCTACCGTCCTTTGACCTGGCTGATGTTGCCCCTGGTCGCGGGTGTCGGCTGGCTGGCAATGGATGCCGCACCCAAAGCGCTGCTGGTCATGGAACGCATCAGCCTCGAAGCTCGACGACAGGCGGATCTTGCGAGCATCGAGGCGGGCAGGTTTGCCATCGACAGCTCCCAGGGTGCGGTTGTTTACGCGGAGAACGTATTGGGCCCCGGCGTTGTCGAAAACGTGTTCATGCAGCGCATGCTCGAAGACGGCGCGGTCGAAGTGATCGTTGCGAAGCGTGGCGAGCAACGCGAGTCGGACGATCCGGACACGCGCTATTTCGTACTTTTCGACGGTCGGCGTTATGAAGGCGTGCCCGGGACGTCGAAATTTCGCGTCATGGAATTTGCCGAGCACGGTATCCCGTACCAGCTGCCGGGCGTCGAGGATGAGAAACCCGAACCGCGCGCCATGCCAACACTGGATCTCATGGCCTCCGCCGTGCCGGAGGAAATTGCCGAATGGCACTTCCGTGTCGGCGCGCCGATGGCGACCCTGATCCTGTCGATCCTTGCAGTACCTCTCAGCCGCAGCCAGCCGCGCCAGGGCCGTTACGGCCGGCTCGCCATCGGCCTGCTCGTGTTCATCATCTATTTCAACCTGATGAGTGCTGGCCAGGCCTGGCTGGAACAGGGAACCGTGCCGCCACAGGTCGGCATCTGGTGGGTGCACGCGTTGATGCTCGGGATTGCGCTGATCCTGCTCGCCGTGCAGAACGGCGTGCATCGGCGCATCTTTGCCAGGCGAGCGAGCTGATGAGTCTCCTCACGGCCTACCTGATGCGCACGATCGTCACCACCACGCTGCTGGTGCTCATCGTGTTGCTGGCGCTCGGCG
>DATICC010000073.1:0-7358 GCA_035457045.1 Woeseiaceae bacterium
TTGCCATCCGGCAATGACGAGGCGTCAATGCTGTCGCGGCTGGCCGGCAGGTAGGTATCGTTGAAGTAGCGGCTGAACTTCCGGTAGGCGGGGACGATGGATTTTTCGATGATCTCCTTTGCGCTCGTCCGCAGCCGTTCCTGTTCCGCGGCCGGAATGCTGTCCGGCAGTTGCCTGAACACCTTGTAGAACGGGCTGTCTTCGGCGTTTTCGACGAGTTGCGCGGAGACCTGGTCCGGCACGCGCTGCATCAGGATTTTCGGCGGCATGTAGCTTCGTGCGCGGCCTTCCTCCTGCAAGGCCATGGTCTGGTCGATAACGATTTCGATCGATGCCATGCGTTGCAGCCAATCGTCGTAGTCCGCGACCGACGCCAGCGGAATTCGCTCCGCGACTTCGTCCAGCGTCTGCACACCGCCGCGCTGGTTGATCGGCATCAGGTAGTCACGGAAGCGAAACCCTTCGATGTCGGCCATCAGGTCGCGGCGAAACAATTCGTAGTTCAACTGATCGGCGTCGTCCAGTTGCGCGGAGTCGATGGCCAGCAAGCGTTGCATGAAGTCGCGTTGTTGCTGCTGGCGCGCCTCGATGGCGCCGAGGCTCGAATCGGCCCATTTGCCGTTGTAGCGGCGGTCGCCAAGGGACGAGGCCATGACCGGACTCTCTCGAAGCTGCCACTCCCAGGCATCATGAAGCAACTCCGCGAACTCGTCAGGAGCCGCGGAAATGGCGGAATTTCCGATCAGAATCAGCAGCGTTGCGACAAAGAATCGAATCATGCTCATGGCCTCTTTGCGGCGGTTGGAAGCGGTGTATCGATACGTCATTGTTGCCGCGTTCGGGTCGACTGGCAACCAATAGGCGACTTGGCTATCATGCCGGCACCAATCGAAAGCGTAAGCAGAAGAGTCCCCTCAGGGGCGCCGAAGGCGCAACTCGCTCGGAAACGCTCAGGCAAAAGGACTGCTGGCGCTGATTGGCTCTGGAGAGAGACCGGAAACGGTCCGCCGAAGGGGTAAGCGTCCGGAACGGCGTGAGATCTCTCAGGTAATAAGGACAGAGGGGCGACTGCGAAAGTCACGGCCGTCGGCATCGATTTCCGGATCTGATCGATACGGCGACACAGGCTCTGGCAGTCGTCCCTTTTTTTGTGCCTGAAGACGTACCCGGGAGAGGCCGTGGGCAAGCGAACACCGCTATTTGAGTGCCACGCCGGCAGCGGCGCCCGCATGGTCGATTTCGGCGGCTGGGATATGCCGTTGCACTATGGCTCGCAACTCGAGGAGCACCATGCCGTGCGGCGACACGCAGGTGCTTTCGATGTATCGCACATGACCGTAGTCGACGTCACGGGAGCCGACGCGCGTCGATTCCTGCAGAAGCTGCTGGCAAACGATGTCGCCAAACTCGCTGCACCGGGGAAAGCCCTGTACAGCTGCATGCTGGCGCCGGCTGGCGGCGTGATCGACGATCTCATCGTTTACTTTCGCGGTGCTGACAAATACCGCGTCGTGGTGAATGCGGCGACCCGTGACAAGGACCTGGCCTGGATGGAACAACAGGCCGCTTCCCTGTCCGTCGCGCTGGCGGAACGCCGGGAACTGGCGATGATCGCCGTCCAGGGACCCAGGGCACGCGAGCTTGCCGCCGCGTTGATCGACCGGAAATCCCGCGAGCCTGCGCTCGCACTTGCGCCGTTTTCCGCGACGGAGGCCGGCCAGCTGTTTGTTGCACGTACCGGCTATACGGGCGAGGACGGCTTCGAGATCATGCTGCCCGGCGCAGATGCTGCAGACTTCTGGCGTCGTTGCGTCGACGCCGGAATTCGGCCTTGCGGACTCGGTGCGCGCGATACCTTGCGCCTCGAAGCCGGCATGAACCTCTATGGCAACGACATGGACGAGACCACCTCGCCACTGGTGTCCGGACTGGGCTGGACCGTCGCCTGGGAGCCGGCAGGCCGCGATTTCATTGGCAGGGAGGCGCTGGAGCGCGAGCGCCGCGAAGCGGCCCGCCAGCGTTTCGTCGGCCTGGTTCTCGAGGGCAAAGGTGTGCTCAGGAATCACCAGCGCGTGGTCGTCGCGGGCAAGGCCGACGGAGAAATAACGAGCGGTGGATTTTCGCCCACGCTGCAACGATCGATTGCGCTTGCGCGTGTGCCCTCCGGCAAGTACGAAACGGCGCAGGTCGACGTCCGCGGCCGGCTGCTCGACGTGCGTGTCGTCAGGCCGCCGTTCGTGCGCCACGGCAAGCCGTGTATCGATCTATGACATCTCAAGCAAGGGGAGTAGCAACATGAGCGAATTGCCCGGTGAACTGTTGTATACGGAAGAACACGAATGGCTGCGCCAGGAGGAAGACGGTACGGTGACCATAGGCATAACGGATCATGCCCAGTCGGCACTCGGTGACCTGGTCTACGTGGAGTTGCCCGAGGTCGGGGCAGAACTCGACGCGGGTGACGAGATGGCGGTGGTGGAATCGGTCAAGGCCGCGTCGGATGTCTATGCGCCGGTGGGCGGTACGGTGCTGGAGGTCAATGCAGACCTTGCCGACGATCCGGAAAAAATCAATTCGGATCCCTATGGCGACGGATGGATAGTACGCATGCGGCCCGATGACATGGCGAACAGCAACACCATGGATCACAACGCCTACCAGGAACTGCTGGACTCGCTCGAGGACTGAGCCTTTCGAATCATTCGGGGACGCACAAGCACATGCCATTCATTCCGCATACCGAAGATGACGTCAAAGCGATGCTGGAGACCATCGGCGTTCACAGCATCGAGCAGCTTTTCGACGAAATACCGGCCGAGCTCAGGATCGACGAGCTCGCCGGTGTACCGGATGCACTGTGCGAGATGGAGATCACCCGTCTCATGCGGGCCCGGTCGCGCCAGGACGGCACACCACAATGCTTCATAGGTGCGGGCGCCTACGAGCATCATGTGCCGTCGGCGGTCTGGGACATCGCGACACGCGGCGAGTTCTACAGTGCCTACACGCCGTACCAGGCAGAAGCAAGCCAGGGCACCTTGCAGGTCATCTACGAGTACCAGTCGATGATCACGGCGCTGACCGCGCTCGACGTCAGCAACGCGTCTCTCTATGACGGCGCATCGGCACTGGCGGAAGCGGCCCTCATGTCGGTGCGTGCGAACCGCAAGGTCAAGTCCAGCCGTGTATTGCTTGCCGCCGGTGTGAATCCGACCTATGAAAAGGTGGCTCAGGCAATCTCCGGCAACCAGGGCCTCGTCTTCGATCGCCTGCCGCTCGATCGGCATAACGGGACGACAGACCTGGCCGCGCTGGCGAAGTACGACCAGGACGTGGTTGCCCTGGTTATTCAGCAGCCGTCCTTTTTCGGCACATTGGAGCCGATCGACCGCTTGACGGATTGGGCGCATCAAAGGGCTGCGCTGGTCATCGCAGTAGTCAACCCGACGTCGCTGGCGATACTCAAAGCACCCGGGCACTGGGGAGACGCTGGCGCCGACATCGCCTGCGGCGAAGGTCAGCCGCTGGGCATACCGCTGTCTTCCGGCGGCCCGTATTTCGGTTTCATGGCGTGCGAGAAAAGCCTTGTCCGGCAGATGCCCGGTCGCATCGTCGGCCGAACAACGGACCTGGAGGGCAAACCCGGCTTTACGCTCACGCTGCAGGCCCGCGAACAGCACATCCGCCGCTCGAAGGCGACATCGAACATCTGTACCAACCAGGGCCTGATGGTCACTGGCGCGACGATCTACATGTCGCTCCTCGGGCAAGAAGGCCTGGCGCGGGTCGCGCAGCAGTCGCAGCAGAACACCGCGCAACTGGCCACGAAGCTGACGTCCATAAAGGGTGTGAAGCGGCTGTTTGACGGGCCGCACTTTCACGAGGTCGCGCTCGGCCTGGATCGGCCGGTCGAGCCCGTATTGCGCGCACTCGCCGGCCAGGAAATTCTCGGCGGGTTCGACCTCTCGGCCAGCCACCCCGAACTCGGCAATGCACTGCTGGTGTGCGCAACCGAGACCAAAACGGCGGACGATCTCGAACGCTATCGGCGGGCACTGAGCGACATCCTGTCGGCGAGCCGCAAGTGATGGCACGGATAATCTATGAGGGCACGAGTTACCGCACCTTTGGTGAACTTCCTGCTGTCGGCAGCCGTGCCCCGGATGTCTCGCTGGTCAATACCGCGTTGCAGGATGTCTCGCTGGCCAACTGGCTGGGCATGCGCAAGGTGTTGAACATCTTCCCCAGTATCGATACGCCCGTGTGCGCGCGCTCGGTCGTGGTATTCGATCATCTCGCAAGAGACCTCGACGACGTCGTCATGCTGATGGTTTCATACGACCTCCCGTTCGCCCATCGCCGCTTCATGGCGCAGAACCAGTTGACCAGCGTGGTCAGCCTGTCGGCAATCCGGCACGCGGGCTTCGGCCAGAATTACGGTGTGCAAATCGTCGAGGGACCGCTTGCCGGAATGTTTGCGCGCGCTGTCGTGGTCCTCGACGAGAACAACACGGTAGTTCACAACGAACAGATCGCCGATATCGGCGACGAACCGGATTATATCGTGGCCTGTCGCGCGCTCGGGATCACGGTGGATCCAAAAAAGCTCGACATACGGCAAACCAGGCAGGTATCCGGCAATGACTGAAAAGCTGATCTTCGAGAAGTCCCGCCCCGGACGCCGGGCGTACGCGCAGGCGCCTGCGCTAGCCACCGCAACCGACATCCCGGCCGGGTTTCTTCGGCGGGACCGTCCAATGTTGCCGGAGGTGTCGGAGCTGCAGGTCGTGCGCCATTACACGCGGCTGTCGCAATTGAATTTCTCCATCGATACGAACTTTTACCCGCTCGGCTCCTGCACCATGAAATACAACCCGCGAGCGTGCAACGCGCTCGCGATGCTGCCGGGTCTGCTCAATCGCCACCCGCTCGGGCCGGTCAGTCACGGGCAAGGGTTCCTTGCGTGCATGTACGAACTGCAGGAGATGCTCAAGGCGGTTACCGGTATGCGCGCCGTGTCGCTAACGCCGATGGCAGGCGCGCAGGGCGAACTGGCCGGCGTTGCCATGATCCGGGCCTACCACGTGTCGCGCGGCGATCATGAGCGCAACGAGATCATCGTCCCGGATGCAGCGCACGGCACGAACCCGGCGACTGCCACGATGTGCGGCTGCATCGTTCGCGAGCTGGCAACCGGCACCGACGGTGACGTCGATATCGAGGCGCTCAAGCAGGCCGTGGGCCCAAAGACGGCTGGCATCATGCTGACCAATCCGTCCACGCTCGGGGTCTTCGAGCGACGCATCATTGAAATTCGCCGGATCGTCAATGATGCGGGGGGGCTGCTCTACTACGACGGCGCCAACCTGAACGCCATACTCGGCAAGGTACGGCCGGGCGACATGGAGTTCGATGTCATACACATGAACCTGCACAAGACCTTCTCGACACCACATGGCGGCGGCGGTCCCGGGTCGGGCGCGGTTGGTGTAGGCAAGCGATTGCAGCCGTTTCTGCCGATACCCGTGGTGGGCAGGAGCGATGCGGACGGCAGTTACCATTGGCTGATCGAAAAGGACCTGCCGCAGAGCATCGGCCGCCTGTCGGGCTTCATGGGAAATGCGGGTGTATTGCTGCGCGCCTACGTCTACATGCGCATGGTCGGCCGTGACGGGATGCGGCGTATCGGCGAGTTCGCCACGCTCAATGCCAACTACCTGCAATCACGGCTGCGCGCTGCCGGGTTCGAACTCGCCTTTCCTGAACGCCGCGCAAGTCATGAATTCATCATTACGCTCAAGACCATGGCGCGAACGCTGCACGTCACGGCGATGGACGTTGCGAAGGCCTTGCTCGACGAAGGGCTGCACGCACCGACCACCTATTTTCCGCTGCTGGTGCCGGAGTGCCTGCTGATAGAGCCGACCGAAACCGAGACGCGCGAAGCACTGGACCGGTTTGCAGATGCGATGATCGCGATAGCGGAAAGGGCGAAGAGCGATCCGTCGAGTGTCCAGGGTGCGCCTTACAAATTGCCGGTCAGGCGGCTGGACGACGTCAAGGCAGCGCGCAACCTCGACCTTGCCTGGCGGCCGGAGCCCCGCCCGGAATTGTGACCCCATTGCGGGTCGGGTGGTGCCCGACTTGTGCATAATGGGCCGATCGAGTCACGCGGGGAACCGCGACTGCCGTTTGTGGGTCCAGAGTGACTTGTGTTGCGACAGCGTCGGCCTACACGGGTACCGATCAGGATGAAAATGAAGAACAGAGCATGGCCGGCAGTGATTTCGATCTGCCTGGTTTCGACAGCGACCGCCGAAGTACCCGAGTGGGTCGGGACGCTCGAACGAATCTCGAGCGGCGTGGTGTCGATTCGCATCGACAGTACCCGGGCATTCGATACCGAATGGAACTCGTCCAGCCAGGCGACAGGCTTCGTCGTGGACGCGGAGCGCGGCCTGATACTGACCAACCGGCATGTCGTCACCCCCGGCCCGGTGGTCGCCGAAGCCGTCTTCCTGAACAATGAGGAAGTGCGCCTGACGCCTATCTACCGGGACCCGGTGCACGACTTCGGCTTCTTTCGTTACGACCCGAAGGAGCTGCATTACATAGAGCCTTCGGAACTCCCCCTGGTCCCCGGTGCAGCCGCCGTAGGCCGCGAAATTCGCGTGGTAGGCAACGACGCGGGTGAGCAGCTGTCCATACTGGCGGGCACCATAGCCCGACTCGATCGCCGCGCGCCGGACTACGGGCGCGGCAAGTACAACGACTTCAATACGTTCTACTTCCAGGCCGCATCGGGCACCTCCGGTGGTTCGTCCGGTTCACCGGTGATAAACATCGAGGGCGAGGTGGTGGCATTGAACGCCGGGGCAAACAGCGGCGCCGCGAGCAGTTTTTTCCTGCCTCTCGATCGCGTCGAACGGGCATTGAAACTGATCCAGGACGGCAGGCAGGTGACGCGCGGCACCTTGCAGACCATCTTCATGAGCAATGCCTACGATGAATTGCGGCGCCTGGGACTCAGCGAGGAATCGGAGGCGCTGGCGCGGGAGGCAAATCCCGAGGCAACCGGCATGCTCAGCGTGCAGCAGGTCATTCCGGAGTCTGCGGCGGATAAAGTGCTTCAGGTCGGAGACATCCTGTTGCGGGTCAACGGGGAATTGGTCACTGAATTCGTGCCCCTTGCGGCGATACTCGATGAGCACGTCGGGAAGGCGGTCACCATCGAGGTGGAGCGGGGCGGCAGGGCCCTGCGCGCCAGCCTGCCGGTTGAGGACCTGCATGGCATTACGCCGGATGAGTATCTCGAATTCGGTGATGTCATCGTCAACGACCTCTCGTACCAGCAGGCC
>DATICC010000074.1:0-5528 GCA_035457045.1 Woeseiaceae bacterium
GTCGCCGCGGAGGCAATCGCCACGCTGGAGCGGCTGCAGCCGGAGGTCGCCAGCGAACTGCGGGTGTTGGAGTTCCTCTGGAAAAACGAGCCGGCGCGGTTCGTGTTGCAGCTGGAAAAGCACAACGAGACCTACCCCGACTCGAGAGCCTTCGCCTACAGTCTCGCCGAGGCATATGGGCTCATCGGCGAGCTCGACAAGGTCAGGGCGTTAA
This sequence comes from Woeseiaceae bacterium, assembly GCA_035457045.1. Lineage (GTDB taxonomy): Bacteria > Pseudomonadota > Gammaproteobacteria > Steroidobacterales > Woeseiaceae > JAKEGN01. The sequence continues at coordinate 215 of DATICC010000074.1, forward strand.
GCCCGCGCACGGGGATGATCATTGCCGCGCAGCAGGGGCAGGAAGGCATTGCGTTGACGATGATGGACGAACTGGCGGCGGCGGAAACCGATCCCCACGACCGTGCGGACGTCTACTGGATGGGCTATTGCGCGCTCGGCCGCTACGACGATGCGTTGAAGGTGCTGTCGGACCTTTGGTACGGCTACGCAGAGGAGCATATGGGACCGCGCATGGACGGCTTCGACGTCGACGTGTTCGGCATGCTGCTCGCCCATGCCGGCCGCAGGACAGAAGCGGAACGCATTACAGAGCTCATAAGGACCGAGGAGCTATCGAGGGGCGTCCACAAACCCAGCAGCCGATTACTGATCGGCGAAGGCAGGCTGGACGAAGCCATGACACAGTTGCAGGAGTCCACCGGTCGCGGCGAGTTCTACTATATGGGTATCAAGCCGTATTTTTGTTATGCCGGGCTCGATGCACACCCTGACTACCCGTCGCTGGTCGCGAAGTTCGACGCCTGGCGCGTAAAGCAATCCGGGCTCTACCAGTCACTGAAGGCGGAAGAGTAGGCTGCAGCAAAAGCGTCACGGCCGTCTGTGGCGATGTCAGTCGCCCCGTCGGTAGTGATGATGTCGCGTGGTCGCAGACCGGGCGGCGTATTCTATTCGTCGACTCCCCACAACTTCGGGTCGTGATGTACTTCGTATTCCCGGCGGCTGATCCAGCCGCGGATCATCGAACGCGTCATGTAGCGCTTCTCGGGCCGGATCGCGAAATAGACGTGCACAATGATCATGGTAATGCTGAAGAGACCGGCAAGGCCGTGCAGCAGGAACACGACGCCGCGCGTTTTCTCGGTAATGAACAACGGGTTCCGGTCCCAGAACGGCGAATCGACGCCGACCATCATGATGACGCCGGTGACGCAGGCCGTAAGGACGACGATCGCGACCGCGTGATGAAACATTTTTTGCCCGACCGAATACTTGCCGAACCGCCGCCTGGCGCTGCGGCCGCCCAGGACTTCCTTCGTGGTTGCGGCAAACGATTGCCGAAACTCCCGCCAGCCTACCCACATGTCGGCGTAGCGCAGGACGAACAAAGCCCTGAAGATGTGGAACAGCACCAGCGCGATGAGAATCACGCCGGCAATCCAGTGCGCGTCCACCCAGGCGAAACGCAGGCCCAGTATCGGCAGGAAACCGGTGCCAAGCAGCACCAGCATGGCGGCGGCCATGAGCCAGTGGTAGAGGCGGTCGGCCAGGCGATGGCGAACGACGCGGGTGCCGACATCGTAATGCGCTGCCGGCTCACTCATCGTCCGCTGAACCCTTCAACAGGCGGCGTTTGTAGATTGCATGCAGCACGATAAACACGAGGGCTGCGCCGACGAAAAACCAGAGCAGGTCCCAGGAAGCGCCTTCCAGCACTCTTTGCCCCCAAGCGTCGGATTTATATCGAAAAATCTCCATCGTTCCTCAGCAGCCCGCAGCGCTGGCTGATAGTCCCTGAAGTGCTATAGTTCCTCCGCTCACTTTCAATCGCAACGCCCTTCCCGCATGGTGGATTAATTTCCGCCGGCAGCGAGCGATAATTCAAAGGGATAGCGGTTACATCCTGCAGCGACTACATGGCATCAAATCGTTAACCAAGGTGCACATCGATGAAAGACCCAATCCTTTACCATCCAGGGGCCGATACTGCCGCAGTTGATGATGCCTCCCCAGGCACGTCCGTGTTGAGAATCAGGGCATCGAGACGGGCATTCATCAAGGGCATCATCGCCTCGGGCGCCGTCGCCGGATCTTCGGCATTCCTCTTCGGCGGCTTGACCGGCTGCGCACCGGACCAACCGGGAGCAGGGGCAGTCGAGCGGCTGCTGTCACTCAACATCAACGGCAAGGTCCGGCGCGTCGATGTGCTGCCGAACGAGACTCTCGCCATGACCCTGCGCTACAAGCTCGGACTTACCGGCACCAAGCTCAGTTGTGACCGGGGCGAGTGCGGCGCCTGCACCGTGGTCATCGACGGCCGCACGGTCTATTCATGCTCGACGCTGACGCACATGGTCGGCCAGCGTGAAGTGCGAACGATCGAAGGCCTCGAAGGACCGAACGGCGAACTGCACCCGATCCAGCAAGCCTTCATCGATGAACTCGGTCCGCAATGCGGTTTTTGCACACCGGGGCAGATCATGAGCACCGTGGCACTGCTCGAGGCCAACCCGAAGCCGACCCGGGACCAGGCCCGGCATGCGCTGTCCGGCAATCTCTGCCGTTGCGGCGCCTACGACCACTATCTGAACTCCGTCATGCGCGCGGCACAGGGGGCCTGACATGGCATACAAACTGCTCGGACAGAATTTCACGCCGCCGGACATTCGCGGCAAGGTCACCGGCAAAGCCAGATATGCCGAGGACTTCCGTGTCGACGGAATGGTGTTTGCAAAAATGCTGCTGAGCCCGATGCCGCATGCCAGGGTGACCAGCATCGACACAAGTGAAGCAGAGGCAATGCCAGGCGTGCTCGGCGTGCTGACGGCCGATGACGTGCCGCCGGGCCAGGGTGCGAACGAAGTCATACTGACCAACACGCCGCACTTCATAGGCGAGCCGATACTGGCGATTGCCGCGATCGACGAGACGACGGCCGCGGATGCCATCGAGAAGGTGAAGGTCGAGTACGAACCGTTGCCGTACGTCATCGATCCGCTGGAGAGCCTGTATCCGGGCGGCCCGGATGCCCGCGAAGGCGGCAACGTCGCGAACCTGCAGATTCCGCTGCAGACCGTCAAATGGACGGCCAGGGATTTCGCCGAGGTGGAAGAAAACCAGCTGCCGATGAGCGGCCAGCCGGTTGTGGAATGGTCCTACGGCGACCTCGAGGCCGAGTTCGAAAAATCGGCAGTCGTCTACGACGAGACCTTCGTCACCGCCAGCAACTCGCATCACTCGATGGAACCGCGGACGGCCATGTCGTACTGGGAGAACGGCAAGTGCTTTGTCTATGGCTCCTCGCAAAGCCAGAGCTTCATCATGCCCGGCCTTGCCGGCCTCATCGGTATCGATGCGAAGGACCTGGTCTACATTGCAGAGTTCTGTGGCGGCGGTTTCGGCTCCAAGGGTGCGCCTTATGCGCTCATGGCCCTGCCGGCCTACATGTCGAAAAAGATCGGCCGACCGGTGATGCTGCGCGTGACGCGCGCGGAGGAGTACTACCTCGGATCCAACCGCGCAGGCTTCCAGGGCCGGGCCCGCATTGGCTTCGCAAAAAATGGCAAAGTGAACGCGGTGGACCTTTACCTGGTTCAGTCGAATGGACCGAACAGCGGGTTCTGGGACTTCACGGACGCACCCGGAGCCGTGTCGATCTGCTACCAGCCGAACGCGATGCGCTACAGGGGACTGCCGGTACTGACCAACACGCCACCGGGAGGGCCGCAGCGCGGGCCGGGTGAAAACCAGATCGCCTGCGCGTTCGAACCGTTCCTCGATCGGGCGGCCGCCGAACTCGGCATCGACCGATTGGAAATTCGCAAGCTCAATGCCCCGGACAACGACTCCCTCTTCGACGGACACCAGAATGCGGTGACCAGCGCCTACCAGAAGGAATGCCTCGCGATAGGCGCCGAGAAATTCGGCTGGAAGGAAAAGAGCAAGCGCAGCCGTGAGCGTAACGGCAGCAAAGTAATCGGTGTGGGCATAGGCCAGGCGTATCACTCGGCGGGATTCGCCGGTTTCGATGGACTCGTCAGGATTACGCCGGACGGGATTCTGCACATACATTCCGGCGTCGGTAACCTCGGCACCTATTCCTATGCAGCAACCGCGAGGATTGCGGCGGAGGTACTCAACTATGACTGGGAGCACTGCGTAATCGAAAGAGGCGACTCGCGAAAGCAACTCCCCTGGAACTTCATGCAGGTCGGTAGCAATACGTCGTTCACGATGGGGCGCAGCTACCATGCGGCAGCCATGGACGCGAAGACCAAGTTGCTCGAAATTGCGGCCGCCACCCATGGCGGGAGTCCGGACGATTACGAACTGGGTGATGAAGTCGTGAAGTCCAAAGCCGACGGCGCGGTGAAAATGACCTATGCCGAGGCCGCACAGAAAGCGATCGAAACGGGCGGCAGGTTCGATGGCAGCGAGGCACCGGCCGAGATCAACCCGATGACAGCGGCCTCGACGGCGGCGCTCGCGGGCTCGGGCCTGGTCGGAGTCGCCAAGGACCAGTACGCAATCACCGGGGTACCGCCCGCGCTCGCAACCGGTTTCATGATGATCGAGCTGGACACCGAAACCGGAACGTTCGAGATCCTCGACTACGCGGGCGCAATCGATTGCGGCACCGTCATCCATCCGATGGGACTCGCCACGCAGATAAAGGGCGGAGCGGTAATGGGGATCGGGCTGGCGACAAAAGAACGCATCGTCTATGACCCGCAAAACGGTGTCGCCGCAAACGTCGGTTTTTACCAGGCGAAACCGCCCTCGTATCTCGATGTGCCGGCCACGATGGAGTGGGGCGCGGTCGATATCGCGGATCCGCAGAGCCCGCTGGGTACACGGGGCATGGGCGAGCCGGTCATGGGTTGTGCGGCATCCGCACTGGTCTGCGCGATCTCCGATGCCCTGGGCGGTCACTACTTCAATCGAACGCCGATCGTGGCGGACATGATTGTGAACGCCGTGTCCGGGCGCCCACAGTCACACAAGCCGCTGCAAGTCGCGACGTTTTGAGCGGGAGGCAACAATGTCCAAAGATATGATGCCAATGTTCGAACTCTTCCAGCCGACGGACCTCTCCGGCGCCGTCGATCTCGCTGAACGCTACGGGCGCGATGGCTGGAAAGTGGCGGGCGGACAGGACAGCCTGGACTGGCTGAAGGACCGGGCCAAGCGCACGAAGGCCGTCATCGACCTGACGCGCGTAGCCGAAATGAAGGGCATACGCGAAACGGCCGATGGCGTGGAGATCGGCGCACTGACGACCCTGACCGAGATCGAGGAAAGTTCTTTGATCCGCGAGAAATTCGCTTTGCTTGCCGAGGCGGCAGGCCGGGTGGCGAGTCCGCAGATCAGGAACGTCGGAACCATCGGCGGCAACGTGTCGCAGGATGCGCGCTGCTGGTATTACCGTGGCGGCATGGATTGCTATCGGGCTGGCGGCAGCACCTGTTATGCAGACACGCCGCAGGGTATGAACCGCGAGCATTGCCTTTTCGGCGCGGACCGCTGTGTCGCCGTGTCACCATCGGACACGGCGCCTGCGCTGGTCGCTCTCGATGCCAGCATGGTCATTCGAAACGCGGACGGCGAACGCGTGG
>DATICC010000075.1:0-2770 GCA_035457045.1 Woeseiaceae bacterium
TTCGGACTGGGTGGCGACAGCGCGGCGAGCGGGCAGGGCGTCGACTACGCACTCAAGCCGCGCGGCGCCCTGGCCGGCGGGAGCTATCGCTTCGGTCAGACACCGTACTGGTTCGGCCTGCGCTACATGCTGTTCACTACCGAGGTGGAACTGCAGGATCCTCCGAGCGTGCCCGGCCTCGAACCGGGAGATTTCGGCCTGGATCTCGCCGCGCTGACGCTGACGGCGACACTGGACACGCGCAACAATTTCTTTACGCCGACAGCGGGCTGGTATGCGGACCTGTCGGTGCCTTTCTACCGGGAGGCATTTGGCAGCGACCGCGACTTCGAGACCCTGGCCCTGACCGGTATGCACTACCGGCCAGTGAGTGAGACCCTGCATTTCGCCGTGCGCGCGACGGCAAGGACCAGCACCGACGACACGCCGTTCTTTCTTCGTCCCTATGTCATGCTGCGTGGAGTACAGGCGTTGCGCATCCAGGGAGAGGATGCGGCGGAGATCGAGGCTGAGTTGCGCTGGCAGTTTCGCAGCCGTTACAGCCTGGTTGCTTTCGGCGGGGCAGGCATGGCGCGAAGTGAAACGGCGTTGTCCGATCGCGACGAATCGGTGACAGCCGGCGGCGTGGGGTTTCGTTACCTCGTGGCGCGGCGACATGGCCTGCACATGGGTCTCGACGTCGCGTGGGGGCCGGACGATCCGGTCCTCTATGTCATCGTCGGCAGCGCCTGGCTTCGCCCCTGACGCGGGGCGTCCTGGTGCGCATCAGTCAGCGTCGAGGGACTTTTTGCCCCTGGCCTCGGCGGTCTTCCTGATGGCGTCCTGAAACGCAGTCATGAGAACTGCGGTGGAAACGCCAATCATCAATGCGCCGTTGATCGCTTCGAGCGGGCCAAGGATCCGGCGAGCCTCGCTCATTACGATGTCGCCATAGCCCAACGTGGCGAAATTTACGGCGGAGTGATACACCGCGTCTCCGTACGTCGCGAACTCTCCCAGCTGGAGAAACGCCAGCGCCCAGATACAAACCTGTGCGAAATTACCGACAAGGAGCAGCAGCATCACGCCCACGATTACGGCGATGGTCGACGGCAGCGAGGGAGTGCGCACCCGGTGCTGTCGTCGCGCGTAATAGCGGATCACGAGAACGACGAGCAAGGCCTGCAGTATCAGGCATAGCACCATGATCGCGATGCCGAGAAGGAGATTCACGCGCATGCCGCTACGTCGGGATGCATGTGATGACCCTCAAGGAATTAACACGACGTCACTGCACGCGACCGCATTCATGACAGGGCAGAGGTCGAGAGCCAATCAGTATGGCCGGTAAACGATCCGTTCATCCGCGCGTGGCGTCGCGTGCCGCTGCCAGTTCCGGTCGTCCTCGGGCATCGCCGTGCTCGCAGATCTTCAGCAGCTGTGTGTAGTAGGCCTTCGCTTTTTCGCGATCCGCGGAGCGTTCCGCTGCGACGGCGGCACCGTAGACACCGCGAAATCGATTCGGCTCCTTGTGCATCGTCGCCTCGAACTCCGCGAGTGCTTCGGCGGGCCGCCCCATTTCCAGCAACATCTCACCGAGCAGTTCGCGCGCCGGCTTGATCGGCCCGGGAGAGATCGCACTCTTTTCAGTGCCGTCCTCCAGGGCGACGGCCTCGCGCATGGCCGCCAGCGCCTCGTCTTTTCTTCCTTCGGCGAACGCGGTCCAGGCTGCCGCAGCTTTCGCCTGGATCTCGACCTGGCCGGCCCAGTACATGTCGCCGCGCTCTTTCAGGGTTGCCGCGAGCTGATTCAACCTGTCGACATCGATTGCCCCGGCCGCGGCGTCGCCGATTCGTGCGGCACCCAGCGCACGTGCGAAATAGGTAACCGCTTCGACCCACGGAAACTGCGACGGCTGCGGGGTCAGCTTCGCTGCTTCGCCCCAGGCATTTCGTTCGAGTGCGAACCGTGCGGGGAGGGCGGCAAGCGCATACCAGCCGGCGGGAGCCGGCGCCGCGGCCCCCGCCGCGTTGGCCTGGATGCGTGCACCGATCGCGGGAATCTGCTGCAGCACCACACTTGCCGCCTCGTCCTGGGCCGTCTGCAGGTAGGCGTAGGTCTGGTAGTCCAGCGCGTGCAGCTCCTCCGACGGAGCATTGTCCTTGCGGGCCGCCGCTGCCGAGGCGATGTTGGTCTCGATCGATTCCTGCCACAACCCGACACGGGTAAAGGTGTGCGAGGGCATGTGCAGGGCATGAGGGGCGTCCGGCGCGATCTCTGCATAACGTGTCGCGGCACCGAGTGCTTTGGGTGCGAGCGAGGGTACGTCGTAACTGTGAATGATGTAGTGCGCTATGCCGGGGTGATCCGGCTGTGTCACGAATTCCTTCTCGAGTATCGCTGCGGCTTTCAGCAGGTTCGCATAGGTCTTGTCCGTCGGCAGGTTGGTCTGGTCGAGCGACAGCGCATAGAAGATACGGGCTTCCGCATCATCGCTGTACTTCGCCGCGATGTGTTCCATTGCCTTTTCATACGCGAGCGTACGAGTTCTCTGGTCCGTCGTGTCGCTATCCTTGAACAGCAGCGTCACGGCAGCGATGTAGTCGCGCTCTCTTTGCGTGCCGGCACTTGGCGATGTGGCTTTCGCCACCGCGGCCTTGCCGTTCGCCAGCGCCTGCGGCGAGCGGTAGCCGCCGAAAGGATTCCCCCACCAGCTCATGGCTACGCCCCAATAGGCCATGGCACAGCCGGGATCGTTCGCAGCGACGTCCTCGAAGGATGCGATGGCGGC
>DATICC010000076.1:0-4237 GCA_035457045.1 Woeseiaceae bacterium
GCTAGGCTACAACGACGCGATGAAGGTGCGGGACCAGCTCGTTGACTTCGTCACTGGCAAGGAAGTACCGAGGTTGTTCGCGCCGGATTGGGTGCAGCGGGATCTGGGCAGTGTCTGACAGGCGGCACTCGTGACCGCTCCGCCCGGATACGGAACCCCAGGGCAGAGGATTCTTCAGTCGGAGCCGGGCAGGGGAGCGCCAATCTCGTTGTGGCGGGTCAGTACCGGCTCGTGCAGGCCGCGCAGTACTGCCGCAAGTTTTTCGGTCATGTAAACCGACCGGTGCTGACCGCCCGTGCAGCCCAGCGCAACCGTCAGATAGCTGCGGTGAAAGCTGACGTACTGAGGAATCCATCGGCTGAGGAACGCCAGGATGTCCTCGTACATCTGTTGCACTTGCGGTTCCTTGTCCAGAAATGCCTGCACGGCGGCGTCCTTGCCCGTCAACTTGCGAAGCTCGGGCTCCCAGTACGGATTCGGCAGGCAGCGGAGGTCGAAAACGAAGTCGGCATCGGCCGGAATCCCGTGTTTATAACCAAAGGACTCGATAAGCACCGACAACATGTTCGACTTGCGACGATCGACCCGTGCCCGAATGGCGTCCGCCAGTTCGTAAATGCTGGTGCGCGACGTGTCGATGACGAGATCCGCGGCATTGATGATCTGCCCTAGCAGCTCCCGCTCACGTGCGATTGCTGCCCGCAGTTCAAGGCCGCCACTGGCCAATGGATGACGTCGCCGTGTCTCACTGTACCGCTTGAGCAGGATTTCATCGCTGGCCTGCAGGAACAGCAAGTCGGTCTGGACATTGTTCTGTCGAAGTTCCGCAATCACGCCGGGCAGGGCTTCGAGGTCACTTTTCCGGTTTCGCGCATCGACACCGACAGCGACCAGTGACCCGGACTGCTCACGCGTCCGCGTGACTTCCTGTAGCAGCGACTTGAGCAATGCGGCAGGCATGTTGTCGATGCAGTAATACCCGAGGTCCTCGAGCACATGCAACGCCACGCTTTTCCCCGATCCGGAAAGACCGCTGACTATGATGAGCCGCATTTCGTCGTTTGCGGTCAAAGCGACTTTCTGCTCTTTGCGACGCGTTGATAGAGATCGCCAAATGACACGCGCGGTGTCGCCCCGGATTCGTCGGCGAGCCGCCTGAAACCGGCGATCACGGTCTCGTACAGAGTGCGGCTGTTATTGGCTGCTCTCAGGCTGTTGCGCAGCGCTTCGTCGCTCAGCAAACGCGTGATCCTGTTGATGTCATCCAGGTGACTTTCGTCGACCGCCTCCGGAACCATCAGGCCGAACACGATATCGACCGGGTCGCCATTGCCAGAGTCAAAATCGACGGGGTCCGATAGACGGATGAGTGCGCCGGCACTGCGACTGGCACCACTGACCCGGCAGTGGGGGAAAGCGACGCCTCTGCCAAGACTGGTGCTGCCAAGACGTTCGCGCTCGATCAAGCGCGAGAAGATCTCTTCGTTGGCGATATCGGGACTCGATTGCGCCAGCATCTCGCTGAGAATTTCGAGACAATGCTTCTTGCCGCGCGCGTGGGCATTGCAAAGTACGTTCTCGGGTCTGATCAACTGTTCGGGAAGCATGATATTGTCGATTGTGCTGCCGGTGTCGCAGCTGCAGGGAGTCTCGGCAATCGTCGGCTGGACGGTGGCGCCGGTTACGCTACCGGAGCGCGAATGTTCAGTCGAATGATCGCTTGTTGGCGTCTCTTGCGTGGTGATCGCCGAGCTTTTCCTTGTACTTTCTGACCTGGCGGTCGAGCTTGTCGACCAGTACGTCTATTGCCGCGTACATATCCTCTTCGGTGGCATCCGCAAACAGCTTTCCGCCATTGACATTCACCGTGGCCTCCGCCGTGTGCCGCAGTTTCTCGACCTTCAGCACGCAATGTACGTCCGAGACAAGGTCAAAATGTCGCTCGATCTTTTCTATTTTATTAACGACATATGCATGCAGTGCATCTGTAACGTCGATATGATGGCCGGTAACGCTCAATTGCATGATCCTCTCCTGTCTTTGACTGCCAGTTTTGAAGTCCAGGCCTGCCGCCGCGGCGACGCTTTCAGTCCTTCCTGAGTACAAGGATTTCGCGAAACCTCCTTCCCCGGGTTACGCGGACACCGCGCCTACCTGGAGTCTCTGACCCGCCGTTCGCTGGACGATGCGATTCTCAGCGATTCACGATATTTTGCGACGGTGCGACGTGCGACAGTAATTCCCTCCCGTGCCAGCAACTTGGCAAGCTTGCTGTCGCTGAGCGGTTTCGCGGGATTCTCGGCGCCGATGAGTTTTTTGATCTTGGCCCGCACCGATGTCGATGATTGATCCTCGCCGTCCACTGTCGACAGATGGCTCGAGAAAAAGTACTTGAACTCGAATACGCCCCTGGGGGTGTGCATGTATTTGTTGGTCGTAACACGGGATATCGTCGATTCGTGCATGCCGATCGCTTCGGCCACGTCTTTCAATACTAGCGGCTTCATCGCCTCATCGCCATGATCGAGAAACTCGTGCTGGCGAGCGACGATGGTGCTGGCAACCTTAAGCAATGTTTCGTTTCGAATTTCCAGGCTGCGCACAAGCCAGCGCGCCTCCTGCAACTGGGTCTTAAGCACTGCATGGTCGCCGTTGCCGCGCAACAGCTTCGCATACTGCTGATTGACGGTGAGTTTCGGTATCCCCGAAGCACTGACCTCGACCTGCCAGCGATTGTCGATCTTGCGCACGAATACATCCGGTATGACGTACTCCGTGGCAGCCCCGCTGACGGACAGGCCGGGCTTCGGATGGCAACTTCGCACCAGTGCCAGGGCCTCGTCGAGGTCGGCCTCCGAGGTCCTGAGACTGCGCCGGATTTCTGCGTATTGCTGGCTGGCGACAAGATCAAGGTGGTTTTCCGCGAGCCGCATAGCGGTTGCCAGCCCGGGAGTCGTCTCATCCAGTTGCGCCAGCTGCAGCATGATGCATTCAGCCAAAGATCGTGCACCGACACCCACGGGGTCCATGCGCTGGATCTTTCGAAGCGTTTGCTCTATCTCCTCGACCGTTACCCGTGCTTCTTCCGATATCCAGCTGCGAATCTCTTCCAGGTCCGCAACCAGGTAGCCATCATCGTTAATGGCGTCGATCAGGGCTTCGCCAATGACCGACTCCCGCGGCGTGAAATTGTCGAGTTCGAGCTGCCACAAAAGGTGTTCGTGGAGTGTTTGCCCACGCTCATCGGCAAAGTCGTTGTTGCCTATGATCTCGCCGTTCCAGCCCCCGTCCTGAATCCGCTCCATGGAGCTGGTTTGCCAGCTGTCTTCAGCCTTTATGGTTTCGATTTCGGCAGTGGTGTCGGAGCTTGTGGTCGGCGCTCCCGGCAGCTCCTCCATTTCCAGCATTATGTTTTCTTCGAGTGCTTCCTGGATCTGCGCATTCAGGTCCAGCACAGGTAGCTGCAACAGGCGGATCGCCTGTTGCAGCTGTGGCGTCATCGTGAGCGATTGCCCGAGCTTCAGTTGCAACGTGGGTTTCAGCATCAATCGTCTCGAAGGTAGCGGTTACTCAGTTCAATCTGGCCTGTAACGGTCATTTTCAATGGCGATTTGCCGTCTGCGTGTTGCAATTATCATTCAGAGTTTGAACTCCTGTCCGAGATACACTTCGCGGACATGCTGATTGTTCAGGATCTCGTCCGGCGGTCCCGACGCAATCAGGCTGCCGTCATTCAGTATATAGGCTCGTGAGCAGATTCCGAGGGTTTCCCGCACATTATGGTCGGTGATGAGGATGCCGATCTTGCGGTCGCATAAATGTCTGATTATGCGTTGAATATCCAGGACCGAAATCGGATCGACGCCGGCAAACGGCTCGTCCAGCAAGACGAACCTCGGTTTTGCGGCCAGCGCCCGGGCTATCTCGACCCGGCGCCTTTCACCACCGGACAAGCTGATTCCAAGGCTCGTGCGCACGTGGCCGACATGCAATTCATCAAGCAACTGGTCAAGTTCCTGCTCGCGCCCGGCGCGGTCCAGTTCCGAGCGGTTTTCCAGAATTGCCAGTATGTTTGCTTCAACAGTCAATTTGCGAAACACCGACGCTTCCTGCGGCAGGTAACCCAACCCCATTCTTGCCCGCCTGTGCATGGGAAATGCGGTCAGATCCTGGCCATCGAGCAAAATCCGCCCGCGATCGCAGGGAATGAGTCCAACGATCATATAGAACGCAGTCG
>DATICC010000077.1:0-2688 GCA_035457045.1 Woeseiaceae bacterium
ATGCGGAATCCACCGTCGATAACGGTCGGCACCACGGACGTCCTTAGCGTCGAATAATGTGCCGGGTCGTTGGCACGAAACCAGGCGTCGATGTCGGGCAAGGCCTCCGGATTATCGACGTTGCCGTAGCGGAAGGCCGCCTCGCCCGCACTCAGCGTCGCCATGCGGTCGAAGTAGGCGCGAGTCGTATCGTTCAGGCGCACGGGCGTTTGCCAGTTGCCGGCTTTGGTGACCGCCTCGGCCAGCATCACGATCGGGTTGTCGAGTCGCGGGCGCGATCCGTGCCCGGCCGTGCCTCTCGCGACCAGCGTGGCGCGCCGCGGCACTTTCTCGGTGGTCTGCACACCGACGACCGTAATCTCGCCATCCTCCTCCAGCGAGCCCGCGCCTTCGGCAATACAGTACTCGGCTTCGATCTTGTCCCAGTGATGCTCAACCATGTAGTTGATGCCGACCTCCGGCGTGCCCTCTTCGCCCGGCTCGGCGAGGAAGATGATGTCCCGGTCCAGTTCCACACCGAGTCGCTTCAACAACAGCATCACGATGATGCCAGCGGTCACGTTGTCCTTGTCGTCCAGTGTACCGCGGCCCCAGATGTAGCCGTCCTTGCGGACACCCCCGAAAGGGTCCTCGGTCCATTTGTCCGCCTGTACTCCGACGACGTCCGTGTGTCCCATGATGAGGATGGGGCGTTTGCTGCCATTACCCTTGATGCGCGCAACCAGGTTCGCTCTGGCAGGATCGAGCGCGTACATCTCGGAGTCGATTCCTTCGCGGGCCAATACATCGCGGATATAATTCGCAACCTGTGTCTCGTTGCCGGGCGGATTCGACGAATCGATGCGCACGAGATCGACCATGTAGCCGACGGCCTCGTCCCCGACCTCATCCCAGTCGACCAGGTATTCCGCCTGGGCGCCGGCGAGCACAGGCGCCAACATCAAGAACAGCGCGGTCACTTCCCTCATCACATGTCCCCTGCCGTAGCGAACTGCGGTAACAGTACCTTCAATTGCCAAGAGAGGCGAATCAGGGTCACTGTCCCCGAATTCCGACGTAGTGCAATAGTTCGTTCAATGCGCTGATCTCGTGGCTGATGCGATCGGCGGGCCGCGCCGATCTGCGCTTCGGATTGTACCAGCAGGTGGCAATGCCATAGTTGGTGCCACCGAGGATATCCGAGGCAAGGTTGTCCCCGACTATAAGTGCGGATTCCTTGCTTGGCGCATCGAGCTCGGCGAACGCAATATCGAATATTTCTGCTGCCGGTTTGGCAACGCCGACTTCGGCAGAAATGATCACAGCATCGAAATAATCGACGATACCGGTGCGCTCTATGCGGCGCCGTTGCACTTCGCTGAGCCCGTTCGTCACCAAAGCCATCGAGGCATTGCAACTCAGGATATCGAGTACTTCGCGAGCCCCCGCGTACAATTCGCCATTCGCACCAAGGCCTGCCACGTAGGCATCAGCCATCGCAACCGGATCCGCATCCAGGCCCGCCTCGAGCGCCAGTCGCTCGAAGCGATGAGTCTTGACGTATTGCGGCGTCGTTTCACCGCGCTCTACTGCAGCCCACAATTCGAGATTGATACGCCGGAACAGGCCTTCGTAACCGTCTGGCCTGGCAATGCCGGCGACGTTCATGGCCTGCAGGAATGCCGCCGTCTCCGAACTGTCCGAGTCGAACAGCGTGTGGTCGAGATCGATGAGAAACGTCGAGTAGTGCAAGGCAGCTATTGTTGCAACCAGGGATGTTGTCTGTATAGGGCTAGCGCAACTGGCTATCCTTGCTGCCCCGGCGATTGTAGCCGCTGTGCGAGGTCCGCTCTTCATCCAGCAATGCCTGGCATGTGACGCAACGGCGTACCCCCGGGATTGCCTTACGGCGTGCCAGCGGGAGTTCCGCGCCGCAATTCTCGCAATGGCCAAGACTCTTGCCGGTCGGCAATCGACTGCGCGCGCGTTTCACCGCGTCATCGACGCTTGCGTCGATCTGCTCCTGCACTGCCCCGTCGCGGGCCCACCCTGTGGCCATGATTTGCTCCTGTCGGACCGAATTAGCTCGCGCAGTCGATTTTACCGTTTCTGTGGCAGTAGTGGGTTGGGATGTTTCGCATTCGGCCCTCCCGTGCCATACGGCCGCGTTATGATTTCCAGCAAGTGGCCGTTCGGGTCGTCAAAATAAAGCCCTCGACCGTCGTCCCAGTGGTTGATCCGGCCTGGCTCCCTGTGAAAGGGATCGGCCCAGTACGGCAGCCCGCGTTGCTTAATTCGTGCAAAGATCTCATCGAATTCCTCTTCGCTGACCAGGAAGGCGAAGTGGCGGGAGGCGATTTCGGCATCGCTTTCGACGAAATCGATTGAGGTATCGTCTACCTGTACAACGGCGAAATGCCCCATCAGCCGGTGCGGCGGCAGGCCCAATATTTCCGTAAGGAAAGACGCTGACCGGACCTTGTTGCGGGCGACGACAATGGTGTGGTTCAGGCTGATTGTCATGCCTCAAGGTACTCCAGTCAGTTTCATTGCAGCAATATGGATCGCAGGCGCTACGATCGCGTCGCCTGCAATGCAGGCTCCTACAGTTTATATTGTAGTCGTGAACCGATTTCAGATTCATCAACCGAAAAGCTACCAGGAAGTTCCATGGCGTAACGGACGCGGCAAGACGCTGCTTTTGCTGTC
>DATICC010000078.1:0-3199 GCA_035457045.1 Woeseiaceae bacterium
CGAAGAAACTTTCGTCGAACAGGCGAAGCTGGTGCGCGACTATGGCGCTGCCGTCATCGTCATGGCCTTCGATGAGAAGGGCCAGGCGGACACCGTCGCGCGGAAGGTGGAGATCTGCCTGCGGTCCTTCCGTCTCCTGACCGAAGTCGTCGGCTTCGATGCGGCCGACATCATTTTCGACCCGAACATATTCGCGATTGCGACAGGTATCGAGGAGCACAACAGCTACGGCCTCGATTTCATAGAGGCTACAAGGCAGATCAAAGCCCTGCTGCCGGACTGCCTGGTCAGCGGCGGCGTGAGCAACGTATCGTTTTCGTTTCGCGGCAACCAGGCGGTGCGCGAGGCAATTCACTCGGTATTCCTCTATCACGCGATCAAGGCCGGCATGGACATGGGCATCGTCAATGCCGGGCAACTCGCCATCTATGAGGACCTTTCGCGCGACCTGCGCGACGCCGTGGAAGACGTCGTGCTGAACCGGCGCGAAGATGCCACTGAACGACTGCTGCAGGTCGCGGAAAGGTTCAAGGGACAGGGCGGTGAGCGCCGCGCGTCCGGGGCGGACCTCGGCTGGCGGGAGCTGCCGGTGGACAAACGCCTGGAGCATGCGCTCGTCAACGGCATCGACGAGTTTGTGGTCGCGGATACCGAGGAGGCCCGGCTCCTGGCAGCCCGGCCGCTCGATGTCATCGAGGGCCCGCTGATGGCGGGCATGAACGTCGTCGGAGACCTCTTTGGCTCCGGAAAAATGTTCCTGCCGCAGGTCGTGAAATCGGCACGCGTAATGAAAAAGGCGGTTGCACACCTGGTGCCGTTCATCGAGCAGGAAAAGGGTGGGGCAATCCAGACCAATGGCAAGATCGTCATGGCCACGGTCAAGGGAGACGTGCACGACATCGGCAAGAATATTGTCGGAGTGGTCCTGCAGTGCAATAACTTCGAGGTGATCGACCTCGGTGTCATGGTGTCGTGCGAGAAGATTCTGCACACGGCGCGCGCCGAGAACGCGCAGATGATAGGCCTCTCCGGCCTGATCACGCCTTCGCTGGACGAAATGGTCCATGTCGCCAAGGAAATGCAGCGGCTGAAATTCGAAGTGCCGTTGCTGATCGGAGGCGCAACCACGTCGCCGGCGCACACGGCGGTCAAGATCGAGCCGGGCTACGAGGGTCCGGTTATCTATGTGAAGGATGCTTCGCGTTCGGTCGGAATCGCGCAGGCGCTGGTCGAGCCTGCCTCGCGCGCCGAACTCGTGCGCAAGACGCGCGAGGAAAACCGGCGGCGGCGCGAACGCCATGCCGGCAAGGACCGGCTCCTGCCGCAACTGTCATTGCGGGAGGCACGTAACAACCGGTACCGCTGCAACTGGCGTGCCTATGAACCCCCGCGACCGCAGTTCACCGGCGTGCGCGTGTTGCAGGACGTGGATCCCGGAGTGTTGCGCGATTACATCGACTGGATGCCGTTCTTCAATGCCTGGGAGTTCCACGGCAAGTACCCCGATATTCTGAGTGACGCCACCGTCGGTGCGGCCGCCCGCAGCCTGTTTGCGGATGCGTCGGCGATGCTCGATCGGGTCGTACGCGAGAAATGGTTGCAGGCGAGGGCTGTGTTCGGATTTTTCCCCGCGAATTCGGTCGGTGACGATATTGCCGTTTACCGCGACGAGGAACGGACGGAGGAAGTGCTGCGCCTGTGCCACCTGCGACAGCAGAAAGCCAAACCCGAGGGCCATGCGCACGTCTGCCTTTCCGACTTTGTTGCGCCCGTGGAGAGCAACCTGAAGGATTACATCGGCGCATTCGCCGTATCGGCGGGCTTCGGCCTGGATCCGCATGTACAACGCTTCGAGCAGGCGCACGATGATTACAGCAGCATACTGCTGAAAGCGCTGGCGGACCGGCTTGCCGAAGCGCTGGCCGAATACCTGCACGAGCGCGTACGCCGGGAGTACTGGGGATACGCCGGCAGCGAAACACTCAGCAACGAACAACGCATTGCCGAACAGTATCGCGGCATACGTCCCGCGCCCGGCTACCCGGCCTGTCCCGATCACACCGAGAAGCGAAAACTGTGGCAATTGCTGGATGCCGAGGCCGCCATCGGCCTGCGCCTGACCGAAACTTTTGCCATGTACCCCACGGCGGCGGTGAGTGGCTTCTATCTTTCCCACCCCGAGGCGAAATACTTCGCCGTGGGCCAGATCGCGCGCGATCAGGTAGAGTCGTACGCCGCGCGAAAGCAGCTGTCGATCGCCGAAACAGAGCGTTGGCTCTCGCCGAACCTCGGTTACGACCCGGATGCGGCCGATGCGGCCTGAAGCAAATCGGCACCGGGTTTTTCGCCAGGAGTGAAGCATGAAACTTCCGGCCCGGCTGGAAATTGCACGTCGATACTGCGGCCCGCCGAAATCCGCGAATGGCGGTTATGCCTGCGGCCGGCTGGCGGCATTCATCGAGGGTGACGCCGAAGTCACCTTGCGCAGCCCGCCGCCACTCGACAAGGCGATGCAGGTAGTCACCGACGATGGCGGTGTCGCGCTGTATGACGGCGACAAACTGATCGGCTCCGCCAAGCCTTGCGAGATAACCGTCGATATTCCACCGGCACCGGCCTTCGACGAGGCGCATGCCGCGGAACAACGCACGATTCCGGAGGCCAGGCACAATCTGCCGACCTGCTTTGTGTGCGGACCGCAACGTGAGCCGGGTGACGGCCTGCGTATACACGTCGGCCCGCTCCATCCGGATCCTTCCGGCTGGTCGGGGCCCCTCGCGGCGACGTGGATTCCCCGGCCCGACCTCGCCGACACTTCAGGACTGGTACGGTGCGAATTCGTGTGGGCGGCGCTCGATTGTCCGACCGGCTACGCGGCAGGGTTTTCGGACGGCAACGTTTTCCTCCTGCTCGGCCGCCAGTCTGTGGCTATTTACCGGCGACCGCGAGCCGGCGAAAGGTGCATCGTGCGGGCACAGGAAGTCCGCCGCGATGGCCGAAAACACCACGCCGACGGCGTGCTCTACGGCGAAGACCGTCAGGCGATCGCGGTTTGCAAGGCAGTGTGGATCGCCGTCGACCCGGAGGTCATGCGCGGCGACGTCTGACCCGGCAGCGGCCGCGGCACCGTGAAAAAGGTGCCGGGTTTATTTAGCTACTTGGCAGGGCACGGCAGCCGGGGGGAGGCCTGTGACGGGAT